>CAZNQZ010000015.1:0-15987 GCA_964575245.1 uncultured Lachnobacterium sp.
ACCACTACATAACCGCCCGCGGCAAAGGGACAACGCATATGCATTCGATCTGTCATTACGAATCGCCACTTGGAAATATGTTGCTTGCTGCTGACGACACAGGGCTGACCGGGGTGTGGTTCGAGGGAGGAAAATATTATGCAGACGGTCTAAAGCCGGAGCATGAGGAGCGGGAAACGGAGATTCTTGCGCAGGCCAGAGAGTGGCTGACGGTGTATTTTTCGGGAACAGAACCGCAGTTTTTACCGCCGGTGCACTTGACCGGGACTCCCTTTCAGCTTGCGGTCTGGGAGCGTCTGCAGCGGATACCCTATGGGGAAACCGTCACTTACGGGGAGATCGCAAGGGAGATCGCCGTGCAAAGTAGGATTCCCCGCATGGCCGCGCAGGCGGTTGGAGGAGCGGTGGGGCGCAATAAAATCTCAATTATTGTCCCCTGTCACCGGGTGGTAGGGGCAGACGGGGGCCTGACGGGATACGCGGGAGGCATGGACAAAAAGGAGAGGCTGTTGTCTCTGGAAAGGGCAATTTCGCCTATCCTCCCAGTGTGATGTCCTGTTCCTGATACCACTGCAGGGCGTCTGCAAACTGTTTTTCCTGAAAATCCGGCCACAGTTCTTTCACAATATAAAAGTCCGAATAGACTGTCTGAATGGGGAGAAATCCCGACAACCGGCACATTCCGCCCCAGCGGATTACCAGGTCAACCCGCGGTATTTCGCTGGAGGCCCAGCCGTTTTTCATATCCCATTCCCACCCGTAGTTTACCAGAAAATTGACCCGTATGGCATCGCTTCGTCCGTCCGTCTCATGTCTGCGCCCGGTGTACGGCAGCAGCTCCTTTGGGAAGCAGGGGGAACCGGTATTGCCGATGACAAACAGCTGCGCATGTTCCTGTTCGAGCATTTCAACGGCTTTGACGCAGGCATTTGAAAACGCTGTGACCTGCTCTTTCGGACGCTTGCAGTTATCGACGGTAAACCCATAGTAGGTCAGCTCCTGTATCCCGTGATTTTGTGCTGCCCGAAGCAGCCGCACTCCCGGCTCTAAGCCGTAGGCATAGCCGTCCTCCTTATTTAATCCCTTTCCCTTTGCCCAGCGTCGGTTGCCGTCCGGAATAATACCGATATGTTTTGGGGCATGTTTCATTGGATTCTCCTGTCTTAAAATTTGTCAGTATAAACTACCGTCATATTATGGGCATTTTCTGGAAAATTATACCGGATTGTCTGTTTTTATCTTGCGGCAGTCTTGTTGGGGTGTTATCATATCCATTGATATCACGGAGGTCAATACATTACGGTATTTGCGGAGGCGGATTATGAAAATATTAGTGGTGGACGCACAGGGCGGGGGCATCGGCAGACAGGTGGTTACAGCAGTCAAAAGGGAGTTCCCGCAGATAGAGCTCACGGCGGTTGGCACCAACTGCGCGGCGACGGCTGCCATGCTGAAGGCCGGTGCAGATCATGCGGCAACCGGGGAGAATGCGGTTGTCGTGGGGTGCAGGAATGCGGATATGATCGTCGGCCCCATCGGGATTGTGATTGCCGATTCGCTGTACGGGGAGATCACTCCGGTCATGGCGGCTGCCGTCGGACAGAGCAGTGCCAGACGGATCCTGATCCCCATGAATCACTGCGACAATGTGATTGTCGGGGTAGACGACCTGAGTATCGGAAGGCTGCTCTCCGGCGTCCTTGAAAAGGTGCGGGAATATTTGGCAGGTTGACATCGTTTCCGGTTTGTGGTATAACAAAGCATGATTTTGGAGACCGGCAGGAAGCCGGGCAGACGGTTCTGTAGAGCCGGGAGTGAAAATCGACGCGAATAAGGAAAGACAAGGTATACTTAAGAAAGGTATGCGGATTCCCCGAAGGGATTTCGTATGCCTTTTATTACTTTGCGGAAAGGACAATGATGAAAAAGCGAAAGAAAGGAATCGCAATGCTTCTGCTGCCCGCGCTGTGCATGTCACTCATCTCCTGTGGAAATGCGTCCGGAAAAAGAGACGGCTCAACCTTGATTTTTGGCAGCGGGGACTACATCCGGATCTGTCCGGCAATGGACGAGCACTGTGAGATCAGCGCCCTGCTGTTTGACGGGCTGACCGACCACGACGGGGAGAACCGGATTATTCCGCGTCTTGCCAGGCGATGGGAGTATGACGGGGACGCCCTGACCTACACTTTTTATCTGGAGGAGGACGTCTTGTGGCACGACGGCGAGCCGTTCACCGCGGAGGATGTCAAATTCACCTTCGATGCGATTATGGACCCGGAGAACGGCTCGGAGAATGCCCCGAATTACGAGGATGTGGAGGAGATCACAGTCGTGGATGAGCACACGGTTTCCTTCCGGCTGTCGGCGGTCAACACGGCATTTCTGGAGTACATGACGATGGCGGTTATGCCGGAGCATCTGCTGGAGGGAGAGGACTGGCAGGAGTCCGAGTTTTTTCGGAAACCGGTCGGCACCGGCCCCTACCGGCTCGAGAGCTGGGATGCGGGGCAGGCCATTGTCTTAAAGAAAAATGAGGATTACTTTGCGGGAGCGGCGAACATCGGGACGATCATTTTTAAAATCGTAGCGGATGACAGTGCGAGAGCGATGCAGCTGTTGTCCCACGAGCTGGATCTGGCGCAGGTGACGCCGAAGGATGCCGCTGTGTTTGAGGAAAAGGAGGACTATGCCGTGTATGAGATGACCACCTCCGACTACCGCGGGATTTTGTACAATTTCCGAAATCCGTACTGGCGGAAACATGCGGATCTGATCCCCGCAATTAACTATGCAATTGACCGCCGGGCAATATTGGATGCCGTGCTGCTGGGGCGCGGTGATGTCGCCTACAGCCCTCTGCAGAGAAATATTTACAACTGTGAGGAGACAGAGCGCTATGATTACAACCCAAAGAAGGCAGCAGAGCTCTTGCAGAATGCGGGCTGCGAGAAGGATGCGCAGGGTTATTGGGGCAGGGACGGAGAGCGGATTCAGTTTACCATTTCCGCTTCGCCCGGAGATCAGGTGCGCATAGATATGGCGCGGGCGGCGGCGCAGCAGCTGCAGAAGATCGGTCTGGACGTGCAGGCGGACGTGCCTGCCGCTGGGATTGACTGGGGCGGGCAGCAGTGCTGCATCATCGGCTGGGGCTCCCCCTTTGATGCGGATGACCACACCTACAAGGTGTTCGGCACGGACAAGGGCGCAAACTACTCCGGATACTCCAACGCTCTGGTGGACCGGTATCTGACCGAGGCGAGGCAGACGGAGGATGAGGCAGAGCGCAGGGAGGCTTACGCGAAATTTCAGAGAGCGCTGGCGGATGTCCCCGCATATACATTTTTCTGTTATCTGGATGCCATTTATGTCGCGGATCCCGCGATCCATGGAATTGCGGAGGATACTGTTTTAGGGCACCACGGAGTGGGCATTTTCTGGAATGTCTGCGAGTGGACGATCGACGACTGAGGGTGAAAGGGATCAGCATGTCAGAGCTTCTGGAAATCGAAAATTTAACCGTACATCTTGCTGTTTCGGAGGGAACGGTGGAGGCTGTGCGCGGCGTGAGCCTGACACTGCGCGAGGGGGAAATTCTGGCGATCGTGGGGGAGTCGGGTTGCGGGAAGAGCATGCTCTGCCGCTCCATCATGAGGCTTCTCCCGGGGAATGCGCAGATTGTGGGCGGGAGCATAAGGGCCGCGGGGACGGATATCACCGCCTGCACGGAGGGCGAGATGACCTGCCTGCGCGGCAGCCTTCTTTCCATTGTCCTGCAGAATCCGATGAGTGCGTTCAATCCCGTGGTGACTGTCGGGGCGCAGATCGCGGAGGCTGTCCGGATTCACAATCCGGGAATGCGCAGGCAGGCGGTTCACAGCCGGTCCATTGAGCTGATGGAGCTGGTGGGGATCACACATGCCGGGGAGCGTTTCCGGCTTTACCCCGGCCAGCTTTCCGGCGGTATGCTGCAGAGGTGTGCGATAGCGATGGCGCTTGCGGGTGACCCGCAAATACTTCTGGCGGATGAGCCGACCACTGCGCTGGACGTGACGGTTCAGGCGCAGATCCTCGAGCTTTTGAGCGTAGTCAGGCAGCGGAGGCGCACTGCCGTGATTCTGGTTTCCCATGATCTGGGTGTGGTTGCGCGGGTGGCAGACCGCGTTGCCGTCATGTATGCCGGAAAAATCGTGGAAATAGGGATGGCAGAGGAAATCTTTTATGACAGCAGGCACCCCTATACGTGGGGGCTTTTGCGGGCGCTTCCCGCATATGCAAAGGGGAAGGGGCGGCTGCAGGCTATCCCGGGGATGCCGCCGACGCTGATCGGCCCGCCGCCGGGCGATGCATTTGCCTGCCGCAACCAATTTGCGCTGGCGATCGACTACCAGATGGCGCCGCCGATGTTTCAGATCAGCGACACGCACTTTGCGGCGTCATGGCTTTTGGACAGGCGGGCGCCCAAGATCCGGCGGCCGTTTGGAGGTGAGTGCCATGATTGACAA
The DNA here is from genome assembly GCA_964575245.1 of uncultured Lachnobacterium sp. Taxonomy (GTDB): domain Bacteria; phylum Bacillota; class Clostridia; order Lachnospirales; family Lachnospiraceae; genus Roseburia. The sequence goes on from CAZNQZ010000015.1 coordinate 4,506, forward strand.
TTTGCTGGAGGTACGGCATTTGACCCGGCGCTATCCGGTCACGAAAAAAATATCCGTCACTGCCGTCGATAATCTCTCTTTCTCGATCCGCCGCGGGGAAATTTTCGGGTTGGTCGGGGAATCCGGTTCCGGAAAATCCACGGTTGCCGGATGCGTGATGAATCTGATCAAGCCGACGGGAGGTCAGATTTTCTATGACGGAATTGATGTCTGTGACCGGGGGCAGCTTCGGGCAAACCGGAGGCGGCTGGAAAGGGAGCGACAGATTATTTTTCAGGACTCGGCATCCAGTCTCAACCCGCGCATGAAGGTGGCGGATATCATTGCGGAGCCCCTAGCGGTGCATCGGATAAAGCCGCCGCGGGGGAGTCTGCGGGCGGAGGCGGCGTTTCAGCTGAGCTGTGTGGGGATGGACGAGTGCTATCTGGACAAATATACGCCGGAGCTTTCCGGCGGACAGAGGCAGCGCGTGGCAATTGCCCGCGCGCTCACCATGGAGCCGGAACTGCTGGTTGCGGATGAGCCGACCGCGTCGCTGGATGTGTCGATCCAGGCGCAGATGATCAATCTGTTCCGGCATTTGAGGGAGGAGCACGGTTTTTCGATTCTTTTTATCTCGCATGATCTGGCGGTGGTGGAGTACCTCTGCGACCGCGTGGGTGTGATGTACCGCGGAAGGCTGGTGGAGCTCGCTCCCGCAAAAGAGCTGTTTCGGAATCCGATGCATTCCTACACGATAGCGCTGTTGTCCGCAGCTCCGCTCCCGGACCCGGTTCTGGAGCATAAGCGGAAACGTGCGAATTTTGATCCGGTATCCTATGAGTGTTCCGGCAGCCTGCGAGAGACAGAGCAGGAGCATTTTGTGCTTACAGGGGAGGATGAGCCATGAGGAGAAAATTACAGAGCATTTTTTCCTGCCTGAATAAGCTTATGGCTTTTCTCATCAGTGTATGGGTCCTCTCCCTCGCCGTATTTTTTCTTGCCCGCCTGACGCCCGCAGATCCGCTGCGGGCCTATTACGGGGAGCGCGCGGAGAAGATGAGTGTGGAGGAAAAAGAGCGGGCGAGGGAAAAACTCGGGCTGAACGACCCGATTCACGTGCAGTATGTCCGCTGGGTGGATCATGCGATTCGGGGAGACTTCGGGATCTCTTACAAGTACCGGCAGAATGTGACAGAGGTGATCCGACAGCGGATTGGCAACACGATGCTTTTGGGCGGTCTCGGGCTTTTGCTGACCTTTGCGGGGGCGCTGGGGCTGGGAATTCTTTGCGCTTGGTATGAGAACCGCTGGCCTGACCGCATACTCTGCAGGCTGGGGACCCTGGTGAGCTGTATTCCGGAATTCTGGCTTTCTCTGATGCTGGTTTTCCTTTTCAGTGTCATTCTGCACTGGCTGCCTGCAGGAGGCGCGTATACGGTCGGAGGTACGCGCTCCCCGGCGGATTTTGCAATGCATCTCATTCTCCCGCTTACGGCAGTGGTGTCCGGTCATCTGTGGTATTACGCTTATATGGTCCGCAACCGTCTTCTGGAGGAAATGCGGGCCGGCTATGTGCTTCCGGCAAGGGCGAAGGGCCTGAGCCGCGGACAGGTTCTGGTGAGGCACTGTCTGAGAAACAGTCTGCCCTCCTATATCAGCCTCATGGCAATTTCGGTGCCGCATGTGCTGGGCGGGACCTATGTGGTGGAGACCGTGTTTTCCTATCCGGGAATTGGGGCGCTCGCCTATGAGAGCGCCCGCCTGGCGGATTACAATCTGCTGATGGTGCTGTGTCTGCTGACTGGAGTGACTGTGATGTTGTGCAGCATGGCAGGCCGGATCGTGAGTGAGCGCATGGACCCGCGCGTCAGGGGCAGAGAGCGGTTCCGGGCATCGGAGGGGGAGCTATGACGGAGAGGGAATTATTTACTGTTGTGGGAATCCGCGGGGAGCAGGCGGCGGCCCCTCACAAAAAAGAGACAAACAGACGGATGCCGGTGGTCTCTCTGGTTCTGCTCACTGCCATTCTTCTCGGCTGTATCCTTGCAGACTGTTTTACGGCAAAGGACCCGGCCTGTCTGGATCTGGCAAATTCCGCGCATGCCCCGAATACGGAATTTCTCTTTGGGACCGACACGCTGGGCCGGGATCTCTTCTCCTGCATCTGGCACGGCGGTCGAATCTCACTTGGCATCGGTTTTCTCGCGACGCTTTTGTCCACGCTGATCGCCGCAGTGTACGGGACGCTCAGCGGTCTGGCTCCGGATTGGCTGGATGCGTTTTTCATGCGTCTGGTTGAGATATTCCTGAGCGTTCCGTCCCTTTTGGTGGTTCTCTTTGTGCAGGCAATTCTCGGCAGGCCCGGCTTCTGGTCCATCTCCCTGGCAGTCGGCATCACGGGCTGGTGCAGCATTGCCAAGGTGGTGCGAACGGAGGTCCGGCAGATGCGCAGCAGTGGCTATGTGGTGGCGGCAAGATGCATGGGCGGCGGCTTTTTTCACATACTGCGCAGACACCTTGCGCCGAACTTTATCCCTCCTGTTTTGTTTATGGTGGTGATGAATGTGCGCTCGGCGATTGTGATGGAATCGACGCTGAGCTTTCTGGGCATGGGGCTGCCGCCGGAGACGGTGTCGTGGGGGAGTATGCTTTCGCTGGCAGAAAATGCGATGCTGACAGGGGCATGGTGGATTGTCCTCATTCCCGGCCTGTTTCTTGTAATTCTTCTGATGTGCCTCACCAATCTCGGGGAATGGCTGCGGAGCACATGGAGTCACTAATTTTGCGGGGGAAACGAAAAATAAACGTGTACGACGCGGGTCCCATGTGGTATAATATACCTATCATTGTATTGAGGGAGGTATCAAATGTTATTAAAGGATAAGGTAGCAATTGTGACCGGCGGGAGCCGGGGAATCGGGTTTGCCACAGTGGAGGCATTTCTGAAGGAGGGCGCGGCAGTGATCCTGTGCGCCAGCCGCAAGGAGACGGCGGACACGGCGCTGGAACAGCTGCATGAGAAATTTCCGGATGCGAAAGTGGAGGCGATCTGGCCGAAGCTGTCCTCGTATGACGAGGTGAAGGAGGCGTTTGACCGGGTTGCCGGCACTTACGGCCGCATCGACATTCTGGTCAACAACGCGGGTATGTCGGAGAGCACGCCCTTTGCAAAGTACACGGAGGAGACCTTCACAAAGGTTATCGACCTGAATGTCAGGAGCGTCTACAACTGCTCAAGGGCAGTGGTCGATCAGATGAGAGAGCAGGGCGGCGGCGTGATTTTAAACACCTCCTCCATGGTCAGCATCTATGGCCAGCCTGCGGGGCTGGCGTATCCGACCTCGAAGTTCGCGGTCAACGGAATGACGCTCTCTCTCGCGCGGGAGCTCGGGCCGCAGGGCATCCGCGTGAACGCGGTCGCCCCGGGAATCACCTACACGGATATGATGAAGGCGGTGCCGAAAGAGGTGATCGACCCGATGATTGCACAGATCCCGCTTCGGCGGATCGGGCAGCCGGAGGATGTCGCGAATGCATTTGTTTTTCTGGCGTCCGACATGGCTTCCTATATTACGGGAGTGGTACTCAGTGTGGACGGTCTTGCGAGGGCATAGGGGATGAAAATTTTATTTCAGGGAGACAGTATTACCGATGCCGGGAGGAATCGGAGCGATTGCCGCGATTTGGGCTGGGGATATCCGCGCTACGCGGCGGAGACGATCAAAAACCGGCATCCGGGCACGGAGTTTGAGTTTATCAACCTCGGCATCAGCGGAGACGAGGCGCAGCATCTGCGCGCCAGATGGCAGACGGATTGCGTCGGGCTTATGCCCGACGTCGTGTCTGTCCTGGTGGGGGTGAACGATACCTGGCACTACGCGGAGGATCAAAACTGGATGCCGGACGCGTATTTTGAGGAGTGCTACCGCCATATTCTCACGGAGGTTAAGGCAAAGACGAGGGCTAAGATTATCATGCTGGAGCAGTATCTTCTCCCGGTTCCCGACAAAGCGCATTTCCGCGTGGATCTGGACAGAAAGATACAGATCACGCGCAGGCTGGCGCGGGAGTTCGCGGATGTCTTTGTCCCGCTGGACGGCATTTTTGCCGCGCACTGCGTCGGGGAGGAGCCCACGGCGTGGTCGGAGGACGGCGTTCATCCCAACGAGGCGGGGGCGAGGCTGATCGCCTCTTACTATGCGGATGCATTTGAAAAGATTTGGAGATGCTGACATGTATACAGACAACGGAATCTATCTTGGACTTTCGAGTGATGGGATGCGGCTGACCCTGCCGCTTAATATGGCAAACCGGCACGGCCTGATTGCCGGTGCGAGCGGAACCGGAAAGACCATTACCATGAAGGTGATGGCGGAGTCCTTCTCCGATGCGGGAGTGCCCGTCTTTCTGTGTGACGTCAAGGGCGATGTCAGCGGGATCTGTCAGGAGGGGGAGCCGAGCGATGCAATGGACAGGCGCATCGACCGGTTCGGTATTCGGGAATGTTTTACATACAGGGCTTACCCGGTGGCCTTCTGGGACATTTATCAGGAGGCAGGGCATCCCGTGCGGACGACCGTCTCGGACATGGGGCCGGAGCTTTTGTCCCGCATTTTAAGTCTCACGGAAGCGCAGCAGGGCGTTTTGAATATCGTCTTCCGCATCGCGGATGACAGGGGGCTGCTGCTTTTGGATCTGAAGGATCTGCGTGCGCTGCTGGGCTATGTGGGCGAGCACAGAGAAGAGTACAAAACGACTTACGGAAACATTTCCACGCAGTCTCTGGGAGGTATCCTGCGTGCGCTGCTCCCGCTGGAAAATGAGGGCGGGGAGCTCTTCTTCGGAGAGCCGGCTCTGGACATCACGGATTGGATGCGGACAGAGGACAGCCGGGGCGTGATCAATGTCCTGAGCTGTGTCCGGCTGGTACAGAATCCGACGCTTTACGGCACCTTCATGCTCTGGATGCTCTCGGAGCTCTTTGAGAAGCTGCCGGAGGCAGGAGATTTGGACAAGCCGAAGCTGGTCTTTTTCTTTGACGAGGCACACATGCTCTTTTCCGGCGCGTCAAAGACCCTGGTACAGAAGATCGAACAGGTAGTTAAGCTGATCCGCTCGAAGGGAATCGGCATCTATTTTGTCACCCAGAGTCCGGGGGATATTCCGGACCCCGTGCTCGCGCAGCTCTCGAACCGCGTGCAGCACGCCCTGCGCGCCTACACACCGGCGGAGCAAAAGGCGGTCCGGGCGGCGGCGGAGGCATTCCGCGAGAATCCGGCCTTCAAGACCTCCGAAGTCATTATGGAGCTGGGAGTGGGCCATGCGCTGGTGTCCCTTCTCGACGCGGACGGTGTGCCGAATATCGTACAGCAGACAGCCATTATCTGTCCCCAGAGCCGGATGGCGCCCGCTGACGAGGCGCACCGCAGGGCGGCACTGGCGTCTGACCACATGGACCGTTATGATCAGAGCGTGGACAATGAGTCCGCCTATGAGGTGCTTGAGGCGCAGAAAAAGGCGGACGAAGAAACGGCAAGGCTTGCCGCGGAGCGGGAGGCGTTTGAGAAAGAAAAGGCAGCCTTCGAGGCAAGGAAGGCAAAGGAGGAGGAGGCTGTCCAAAAAAAAGCCCAGAAGGAGAAAGAGGCGGCGGAGAAAAAGCGTGACCGGGCGGCGGAACGCCGCAAGTCGCAGATCGAGCGTCAGCTGATCAACACGACCTCTCAGGTCATAAAGAGGGGAATTTTAGGGACACTGTTTGGGGGAAAACGCTGATCGAAAATATAAAATAATTCTTAATTCCTGGAAAGAAACTTGAAAATTACAGGTCGGAGTGTATAATGAAGCATGACCGACCGGTCGGTCAAAACAGTTTTTTCAGGAGGAATACATATGTTATCGAAATACAGTGTGAAACGGCCCTATACGGTTCTGGTATGTGTGGTTCTGGTCATCGTGCTCGGCGTGGTGTCGCTCACGAGAATGACGACAGACCTGTTTCCGGACATGAGCTTTCAGTATGCGCTGATTATAACGACGGATGTCGGCGCAAGCCCGGAGAAGGTGGAGAGTGAGGTGACATCCCCGATCGAGGCGGCGATGGCCACCACCTCCAATATCAAGAATGTAGGCTCAATTTCGTACAACAGTGTCTCTATCGTGACCTGCGAGTATGAGCAGAGCGCCAACATGGACTCCGTGGTGATCGAGATCCAGCAGAAGCTGGACCAGGTTTCGGGCAGCTGGGGGGATCAGGTGGGAACCCCGATGATTATGCAGATCAATCCGGATATGCTTCCGGTGCTGGTTGCGGCGGTGGATATGGACAATATGAGCGCCGCGGAGTTGTCCGACTATGTGGAGAGCGAGCTGATTCCCAGTCTTGAGAGTCTGGAGGGAGTGGCGTCCGTGACTGCGGCAGGGCAGCTTGAGGAGCGGATTGAGGTCACGCTGAACGACGATAAAATTGCGGAGCTCAATGAGAAGATCCGCGCGGCCATTGACAGTCAGTTTGTCGATGCCCAAAAAGATCTGGACGATGCGGCGAGCGAGGTGAAGAACGGGCAGGACGCGCTGAATTCCGGGTCGGATGATCTGACAAGCGCCATTCAGGAGGCGTTAAACAAGCAGGATGAGCTCTATAAAAATGAAGAGGATCTTAACAGTCAGCTAAAGGAGCTGAATCAGCAGAAGGAGTCGATCACTGCGATCCAGTCCGGCATCTTAGCCTTCATGAATTCCGACGCCTATCAGGGGCTCATCAAGCTGCTGGAGGATAATCCGCAGGCGGCCCAGCTCCCGGAGGTACAGGCGCAGATTCAGGCGCTCAACGCCGTGATCGCAGAGCAGTTTGCGGGGCTGGGGGAGCTCGGGATCACCGTGAAAACCTATAGCGATATGCCTGTGGCGGCGGCGGCCGTGGGCGGGATGCTCACACAGGTGAACACCGGAATTGCGGCGATTGAGAGCGCGCTGGCACAGATCGAACAGGGGAAAATCACGCTGTCCAAAGCGCTGGATACGCTCAATGCCAACGCGGCGCTGGCAGCCATCCGGATGAGCAACAGCTCCGCGGAGCTGGTCAATGCGGCCTCCTCCCTGAAGGATGCGCAGACCTCGCTGGATGAGGCGAAGGACAGTGCCTATCAGTCGGCGGATGTCAGGCAGATCCTGTCAATGGACACGATCAAGAGCTTGTTTACCGCACAGAATTTCGATATGCCCGCGGGCTATGTCATGGATGGGAATACCCAGTATCTGGTGCGCGTCGGCGAGGCGGTGAAGAATATTGAGGAGTTGAGGGAGCTGGTCCTGATCAATCTCGGGATGGACGGGGTGGACGAAATCCGGCTCTCGGATGTGGCGGATGTCGCGATGCGGGACAATTCCGACGAGACCTATGCCATTATCAACGGGAATCCGGGTATCACGCTGTCCATGGAAAAGCAGACCGGCTATTCCACGGGGGAGGTTACGGACCGGATTCTGGACCGCTTTGACAGTCTCATGAAGGAGGATGAAAGCCTGCACCTCACCACGCTGATGAATCAGGGCATCTACATTGACCTGATCGTGGACAGTGTGATGAGCAACATGATCTGGGGTGCGCTGCTCGCCGTCATTGTGCTGCTGATCTTCCTCAAGGATTTAAAGCCGACGCTTGTGATCGCGTGCTCCATTCCGCTGTCTGTGATTGCAGCGGTTCTGCTCATGTATTTCACGGGCATCTCTTTAAATATCATCTCTATGTCCGGGCTGCTTTTGGGCATCGGAATGCTTGTGGACAACTCGATTGTTGTCATTGAAAACATTTACCGCATGCGCGGGGAGGGGCTCTCCGTCAAAAAGGCGGCGGTGGAGGGCTCGGCGCAGGTGGCGGCTGCCATTATCGCATCCACCCTCACAACCGTCAGCGTGTATGCGCCGATCATTTTTACGGAAGGGATCACGAGGCAGCTCTTTGTGGATCTGGCGCTGACGATCGCGTTCACACTGGGCGCAAGCCTTTTGGTGGCGCTGACCTTTGTGCCGGCAATGTCCACCATGACGATGAAGCGGACGCGGGAGATCCGCCACCCGTGGTTTGACGCTGTAAAGGACGCCTACGCACGGTTTTTAAAGGGGTGTCTCAAATTCAAGCCGGTGGTATTCCTTGTGACAATCGGGCTGTTGGTGGGAAGCTTCTTTCTTGCGATCTCCAGAGGCATGGTCTTCATGGATATGGACATGGAGACGAACCAGCTCTCGGTGAGTATTCAGGCGCCGGAGGGGGAGTCCTATACCTTTGACGAGCTGAAGGATGCCTCGGCGGAGGTTATCGGCCTTATTTCCGATATTGAGGGGGTCGATACGATTGCGGCCACCATCGGTGGAAGTACGACTATGAGTCTGATGAGCGGTGGGAGCGACAGCGTTTCCATGTATCTGCTTCTGGACGAAGCGGGCAGCGCGCGGCTCTCGGATGTGGAGAAGGAGATTAAAGAGCGGACGAAGGATCTGGAGTATGTGGTCAATACTGACAGCGCTGCGATGGATTTCAGCGCATACTTCGGTCAGGGGATTTCCGTGAACATCAAGGGCAACGACATTGACACGCTGCAGCGGCTTGCCGCGGAGGTCGCGGGCATTCTGGAAAAGACGGAAGGGACGGTCGAGGTAAAGGACGGTCTGGACAATACCGTGCCTCAGCTCTCGATTCAGGTGGATAAGGAGAAGGCTGCGGAGTACGGTCTGACGGTCGCACAGGTATTCCAGCTTGTCTATGCCAAGATGGCGGATGCGACGAGCGCGACCATCGTCTCCGGCGACATCAAGAATTATGAGGTTTTTCTGCAGTCGGAAGAGCAGGCAGATCCGACGCTGGCGGATATTAAGAATCTGACCTTTACCCACACGGACAAGGAGGGCGAAAAGAAAGAAATTCCCCTCACCGATATCTGCAGGATGGAGACGTCCAAGACACTCTCCACGATCCGGCGCGATGCTCAGACCCGCTATCTGACGGTGTCCTGCGGGATTGACGGGGAGCACAATGTGACGCTTGTCAGCGATAAGGTGCAGGCAGAGCTTGACAGGCTCGACCTTCCGGATGGATATTCCGTGGAGATGGCGGGTGAGGATGAGACGATCAAGGAGTCGATGAGCCAGCTCTATCTGATGATGCTGCTCGCAGTCGTCTTTATCTACCTGATTATGGTTGCGCAGTTCCAGTCGCTCCTGTCGCCGTTTATCATTATGTTCACGATTCCGCTGGCGTTCACGGGAGGTTTCCTCGGGCTGTACCTCACCGGAGAGGAAATCAGCATCACCTCCATGCTCGGATTTATCATGCTGGCGGGATTGATTGTAAACAACGGGATTGTCCTGATCGACTATATCAACCAGATGCGCAGGGAGGGCACTTCCAAGAGGGAGGCCATCTTAGAGGCCGGCAGGACGAGGCTTCGCCCGATTCTCATGACGGCGCTCACTACGATTCTCGCAATGTCCACCTCCGCGCTGAGCACCCAGCAGGGCGCGCGGATGATGAAGCCGATGGCAGTGACCATCATCGGCGGCATGATTTACGGAACACTGCTGACACTGATTGTAATTCCGTGTATTTATGACGCATTCAACCGCGAGAAAAATATGGTGGAGGAGGAACTGTAAATGGCCGGCACTAAATTTGATATTAAAAATTTTTTTGAGCCGCCCGAGAAGGTTCGTCTGATGTTTCAGGCAGTCAATGATTTTCTCAATGAGAAGGCGAATATCGGGAGCCTGACCGTGCAGGACATCACTGCGCGGGCGGGCATTGGAAAAGGCACGGCCTATGAGTATTTTTCCTCCAAGGAGGAGCTGCTTACGCTGGCGCTGCTCTACGACTACAGTGTCAAGGTTGCGGAGCTGAAAAGGCTGCTGGACGGAGTGGGGCATTTTCGGGATAAAATGTTTTGCATCATGGACTGGCTGCACGGCAGCAGCAGCTATCACATGACCTTTCTGCGCATGCTGCATCTCTCGTCCGGGGATCTGGATCTGTGCCGGACGCTGCGGGAAAAATTTACGGCGGAGTCCATGGAGGGGCTGCAGGCCGCATTGCTGACGGCTGAGGACGCGATTATGGAGCAGGGCTATCGGGAAGGGGTGTTTTCGGAGACGGACCCTGTCAGGCGCAGGCTGGCATTCACCACCATGATCTTTCAGATTGCCCTGACGCTGGACGAGAGGATGGAGCAGACCTTTTTCCCGATGGAGTACCCGCAGATGCGCGAGTACGTCTATCAGACTATGGTGAGCGCTCTGAAAATTTCCGCTTGACAAAACGGCGGCACACAAGTATGATATTGAAAACATATTACAATTCCATCATTGAGATAAGGGTTGTGAGAAAGAGGAGTACACATTACGCTGCTGAAAGAGAAGGGAGCTCACCGGCTGAGAGGCGCCTGCAGACAAGCGATGTGGAAGGTGGCTTTTGAACCGGAGCGCTGAAGGCGAGTAGGTGTTCCCGCGTGGTTCCCGTTAAAGGACTCCCAGCTTATGGAATGGCTGATGCGAGATGCCGGAGAAATCCGGCGAAGGAAGGTGGTACCGCGGTTGTTCGCCCTTCATGTACAGAACGTACATGGAGGGCTTTTTCAATTCAAAAAGGAGGACAGTATGAACAGAGAACTGAAAAAGACCTACGATCCCGGGGATATCGAGGATCGCTTATACAAAAAATGGGAGGATAACGGCTATTTCCACGCCGGGGTGGACAGGAGCAGAAAGCCCTTCACGATTGTGATGCCGCCGCCCAATATCACCGGGCAGCTCCACATGGGACATGCGCTGGACAACACGATGCAGGACATTCTGATCCGCTACAAGAGGATGCAGGGCTACAATGCGCTCTGGCAGCCGGGGACAGATCACGCTTCCATCGCGACCGAGGTGAAGGTCATCGAGGCGTTGAAGGAGCAGGGCATAGAGAAGGCGGATCTGACCCGGGAGGAGTTTCTGGAGAAATGCTGGGCGTGGCGTGAGGAGTACGGCGGGCGCATCGTGAAGCAGCTTCGCAAGATGGGCTCCTCCGCGGACTGGGAGCGCGAGCGCTTTACGATGGACGAGGGCTGCTCAAAGGCCGTGCAGGATGTGTTTATCAAGCTCTACAAAAAAGGCTGGATTTACAAGGGTTCGCGGATCATCAACTGGTGCCCGGTCTGTAAGACCTCGATCTCGGACGCTGAGGTGGAGCACGAGGAGCAGGACGGCTTCTTCTGGCATATCAACTATCCGGTCGTGGGAGAGAAGGGGCGCTTTGTCGAGATAGCGACCACCCGTCCGGAGACGCTGTTCGGCGATACGGCGGTGGCGGTGAATCCGGAGGATGAGCGCTATCAGGACATTATCGGAAAGATGTTAGAGCTTCCGACCACCGGAAGGCAGATTCCGGTCATCGCGGACGCCTATGTGGATAAGGAATTCGGAACCGGCTGCGTGAAGATCACCCCGGCCCACGACCCCAACGACTTTGAGG
>CAZNQZ010000016.1:0-15906 GCA_964575245.1 uncultured Lachnobacterium sp.
AATCGGAGTAAAATGATTTTTGGGTCTTAAAAGAGCGGTGTCAATCTTTTTTGGCATTCTCCGGGGATTATTTGAAATACTAAGTTACTTTTTATAACCAATATTTATGCATATGATGAAAGATGGTATTGACTTTGGGCGGAAAGGGAAGTATAATCGATTTATATAACGCGTTTATATAAATTGATTATATGGAGGCGAGACAATGCCAAAACAACGGATAACCAAAGAGATGATCGTAGATGTTGCTTTTGAAATTGCCCGCAGAGGCGGTATGGAGAAGGTGATGGTCAGGAGCATTGCGGATGAACTTGGCTGTTCGGTGCAGCCTATCTACAGTTATTGTTCTAATATGGACGGACTGCGCGAAGAGGTTGGGGATAAGGCAAGGAATTTCGTCGGGGAATACATTGTATCCCATATTGACGGAAATGACTTGTTTCGCAGCACAGGCAGGGCATATTTACAGCTTGCGAAAGAAGAACCTCATATTCTGAAAATTTTTATTTTACAGGAACGCAAAAATATATTTTCTCTGAAAGATATCTATGAAATGGAGACGAATCCGCAGGTGGCTGAAGCGATTGCCCGGGGCTTGGATATAAGCGTTGAATGTGCAAAGCAGCTGCACAGGCATATGATGATCTACACGATTGGTCTTGGTACGATTTTTACGGTGTCTTCGCCCGGAATACCCATTGACGAGATTTTTTTGCAGCAGGAGCAGGCATACCGGATCTTTGTGAACGATGCGCTGGGAAGCAGGAGGGACAGCAGTGAAAACAGCAGTAATTTATAATTCAAAAACCGGGTTTACAAAGCGTTACGCCGAATGGATCGCGGAGGCGGCCGGGGGAGAATGCATGGAATTGTCTGTTGCGAAAAAGAAGGATCTGACGCCATATGAGGCAATCGTTTTTGGAGGCTGGGCCTGTGCGGGCAGTATCAGTAAAATCGGTTGGTTCAAGAGCAATATCGACAGGTGGGGGGATAAGAAGCTGATTGCATTTTGCGTCGGGGGAGGCCCGATAGACAATCCGGAGATTGAACCGGCTCTCAGGCGGAATTTCAGCGATTCGGAGCAAAAAAAGGTTCAGGTATTTTATTGCCCGGGAGGATTCAATTATGAACAGATGTCTGCCCCGTCCAGGCTTATGATGAAAATGTTTGTCAAAACGCTCAGGGCAAAAAAGGATAAGACAAGAGAAGAACAGGAAATGATAAGAATGCTTTCTTCATCCTATGATATTTCGGACAAAAGATATATTGAACCGATTTTGCAATGTCTGAAATAATTTTTCAAAATCGAAATTTGGAGGTAAATGACATGAAAATGCCCCAAATGGTATTGTTTGATTATGGTCAGACACTGATTGCGGAACAGAAATTTGACGGGGTAAAGGGAACAGAGGCTGTCTTACAATATGCGACAAGAAACAGGTATTATTTGCCATGTTTACGCTTTATCTTTATGAATCGCTGGGAATCGAGATTGCATTGAGCAACTCTGAAATTGATACCGTATTATGGAATGCCGCTGCTCCGGGAGTGCCGACAGAGGGGATAAAGGATTTTTTAGAATATATGAAAAACAAAGGTATCCGCACAGGCGTAATCAGTAATATTTCTTATGCTCCTTCTGTGGTTGCAGAGCGTATCAACAGACTGCTTCCAGAAAATGCTTTTGAATTTATCATTACCTCAAGCAATTATATCTTCCGCAAACCAAACAAAAGGATATTTGATTTGGCGTTGGAAAAAGCGCAGTTACAGCCGGATGAGGTCTGGTATATCGGAGATCAGTATGAATGCGATGTGAAAGGCGCCTTGAATGCCGGTCTTCTGCCAATATGGTACATAGGGGCGATTGATCTGCCTTACACAGAAGATACAAATATCTTGACGGTAAAGAATTGGAATGAAATAGAGCGGTATATGGAGGGATAGCGTGTGAAGAGAACAGAAAATGTCGAATTAACGGTTTTATGCCTGATTCATCGAAATGATAATTACCTTCTACAAAACAGATTAAAAGATGATTGGAAAGGTTTGACTTTGCCCGGAGGACATATTGAAAAAAATGAATCGATCATAGATGCTGTCATTCGGGAAATGAAAGAGGAAACCGGACTTGATATTCAGAATCCAAGATTATGTGGAATCAAGCAATTTCCCATTGAGAATGGACGGTACATTGTATTTTTATTTCATACAGACGAATTTCACGGAGAAGTAACATCATCAGATGAGGGAGAAATGGTTTGGGTAAAAGAGTCGGAATTGCCAAAGATGAATACCGTAAATGATTTACTGCCGCTTCTTCGAGTGATGAAAGATGATAATTTAACGGAATTTCAGTATGTTATTGAAAACGGTAAATGGAATGTGATAATAAAATAGAAGCCCTGAGGGGAATCGCAGTACAATGATTTTTGGGTCTTAAAGGAGCGGTGGTTTTATGAAGCGATTAAAAATTGGCAGGATATTTTTTTTGACGGCAATTCTGTTTTCTTTGCCGGCCTGCGGCGGCAAGACGGCAGAGGGCAGTGAGGAAGGCACGTACAGGAGCATTACAGCGCAGGAGGCAAAGGATCTTATGGATTCCGAAACCGGATATTTGATTTTAGATGTGCGGACGCAGGATGAGTATGAGGAAGGCCATATCATGGGGGCTGTTTTGATTCCCGACTACGAGATAGCGGAACGGGCAGAAAAGGAATTGCCGGACAAAGAGCAGCTGATTCTGGTATATTGCCGCAGTGGGCGGCGGAGCAAGGGAGCCTCTGCCGAATTAGCGTCTATGGGCTACAAGAATGTCAGGGAGTTTGGAGGGATTATCGACTGGCCCTTTGATGTGACGAAGTAACAGAGACACAGGGAGAGGACAAATGCGTCCGTACAATCTGCAAAAAATTATGGGGAGGAACATGCGTGCAAATCATGGTCATGCTGGTTTTCGGGGCATTTATACTGGGGGCAGTAATCGGGCTCATTTATCTCTTTACACGTTTTCGGAAAATGTTTCCCAAAGCATGGTGGGAAACATTGGAAAAAGGACAGGTGGCAGGGACGAAGGAACAGGGATTTTTTACAAAGAGGAGGCTGGCGTTTCTGATTGCGCTTCTTCCTGTACTTGGCCTTATTCTGTATTGTGTGTTTGATTTTGTAAACGGTGTCGTTGTTATAGTGAACGCTCTCGCGATCTGGCTGCTGGTTGATCTGGCGGGATGGACAGTGAAAAAGGTTACAAAAAAGACGCCGGAATATGTTTGGTGCGGCGGGGCTGCCGTCGTGGTGATTGTGACTTATCTCGGTTTTGGATGGTATTTTGCCCATCATGTATTTGAGACGGACTACATAGTACAGGCAGAAAAGGATATTGGCATGGACAGGCTGCGGATCGTCCAGATTTCGGACTCCCATGTAGGCACAACCTTTGACGGGAATGGATTTGCAAGGCATATGGAACGCGTACAGAAAACCAATCCGGACATTGTTGTGGTTACCGGCGATTATGTGGACGATGACACGACAAGGGAGGATATGATCCTCAGCTGTGAAGCGTTGGGAAATCTGGAAACGACCTACGGCGTGTTTTATGTGTATGGAAACCATGACAGAGGTTACAGGGACTCGAGGGATTTTGATGATGCGGATCTGCGGGCCGAAATGGCAAAAAATAATGTGACCATACTGGAAGACGGTTATGTCATGATCGGAGAAAATATTTATCTGATAGGCAGGAAGGACCGCTCCGAACAAATGGGGCAGGGGCGTATGGACATGGAGGAACTGACCCGTGACATCAATAAGGATAAGTATATGATTTTGCTGGACCATCAGCCCAACGATTTTAAGGCGGAGGAATCAGCCGGGATAGATCTGGTGCTCTGCGGGCATACTCACGGCGGGCAGATGTTCCCGGTTGGGATTACAGGTGTGCTCTCCGGGGCCAATGACATGACTTATGGGAAGAAAACCTGCGGAAACACGACTTTTATCGTAAACTCCGGCATATCTGACTGGGCGATCAGGTATAAGACCGCGGCAATCGCAGAATTCGGAGTGATTGATCTGGTTCGATGATGTGAGGCAGATGGAGCGGTTGCTCAGGAAGCATGTGAGGAATGGAAATAAAAGTTGATGATTGTAATTTGTGTATGCCATGATATAATAAACGCAGAAGGGTTTTTGGATGTGGGAGGTAGAAAGAAATGTCAACATTAGAAAAGACGATAAACTTGTTGCATGCTCTGCCAGAAGACCAGGTAGAGGTTATCTATAGCTTTGTACAGTTCCTCAGTTCGCAGCAGAATACAGAAAAATCTGCCAAAGAGGAACCGCTGGACGATATCTTCAGGAATATTGTTGGCATCCTGCCAGATACAGGCAAAACGCTGGAAAAGTATAGGGAGGAAAGGATACGGGAAAGATATGAGACTTCTGGTTGATACAAATGTGATCCTTGACATGATTTTTCGGAGGGATGGCTGTGATGTTTCCATGGAATTATTCAGGAAAATCAAGGAGAACGGAGATCATGCATATATAACTGCGTCTACTGTGACGGATCTTTTTTATATAATTCACAGAGAATTGCACGATACAGGGCAGACTTATATAGCTATGGAAAATATTTTTAAGCTGACAGAGGTTTTCCCTGTGACAGAAAAAGACATCAAAGAGGCATTCAGGCGGAAATGGAAGGATTTTGAGGATTGCGTGCAGTACGTGGTTGGGGAGCATAATGGTGCAGATTGCATTATTACAGGAAACCGGAAAGATTATGAGGATGTTTCGCTGCCTGTCCAAACTCCGGTCGGATGGATAGAGGAAACTGGTGGAATGAAAAAGAAATAGCTTTGTTTTGGAAAAGCCTGCCCTGAAAGGGCAGGCTTTTGGCAGATAATGAGAGGAGGGGTATCGCATATGTGTGGACGCTATTATATAGACGATGACACCGCAAGGGAGATCGAGAAGCTGGTGCGGCAGGTGGATGAGCGGATGGGGCAGGCGAGGGACATTCATCCGTCGGAGGAGGCGCCTGTGCTTGCGGTGGAAGGGCAGAAGCTGTGCTGCAGATGGCAGAGGTGGGGATTCCCCGGTTTTCGCGGAAAGCAGCTCATATTCAATGCCAGAAGCGAGTCCGCGCTGGAGAAAAAGATGTTTCGGGAGGGTGTGGCGCAGAGGCGGGTTGCAGTGCCCGCAGCCTGGTTTTATGAGTGGGACAGGAACAAGGAGAAACACATCTTTTACCGGAAAGGGCAGCCGGTTTTGTATATGGCCGGACTCTATAACCGCTATCAGGGCGAGGAGCGTTTTGTGATCCTGACCACAGAGGCCAACGATTCCATGCGTCCGGTGCACGACCGGATGCCCCTGGTGCTGGAGCGGGAGGAGCTGCCGCGATGGCTGAAGGAGGAGGGGCGGGCGGAGTCCTTTCTCCAAAAAACTCCGCCGTTGCTGGAGCGGCGAATGGACTATGAACAGATGAGCCTGTTTGCGTCAGAAAACTCCAGGTGATACCAGATTTTTCCTGTTGAAAGCAGAACGTGCGTTTGGTATAATGGAGCTCCACAGGAGGTGAACGCACGTTTGGGAAACATTATTTTTCATATTGACGTAAATTCAGCCTTCCTCAGTTGGGAGGCTGTTTACCGTCTGGCCCATAAGGGCGAAAAACAGGATCTCAGGGAGATTGCGTCAGCGGTTGGGGGGGACAGGGCCATGCGCCGCGGCATCATTCTGGCAAAGTCCATCCCGGCAAAAAAGTATGATATAAAGACAGGGGAAACCATACTGGAGGCGCAGCGCAAATGCCCGAAGCTGGTGCTGGCGCCGCCCAACTACAGCCTGTATGAGAAATGCTCGGCTGCATTTATGGGTATTCTGCGGGAGTATTCCGATGTCGTGGAGCAGTACAGTATTGACGAAGCCTTTGTGGACATGACAGGTATCCGTCTGTTTGGGCAGCCAGAGGAGGCCGCGGAGCGGATCAAGAACCATATCCGTGACCGGCTGGGCTTTACCGTGAATGTGGGGGTATCCAGCAACAAGCTGCTTGCAAAGATGGCCAGTGATTTTCGGAAACCGGATATGGTCCATACGCTGTATCCGGAGGAAATCCCGAGAAAAATGTGGCCGCTTCCGGTGTCCGAGCTGTTCTTTGTCGGTCGTGCGACAACGAAAAAACTCTTTGATCTGGGGATAAAAACCATTGGCGAGCTGGCGGCGGCAGATCCGGTGTGGCTTAAGAGCGTTCTCAAAAAGCAGGGGGAGCTTATCTGGGGATTTGCAAACGGCGTGGATGTCTCCCCTGTGCTGGAACAGCCGTTGGCGAACAAGGGCTATGGAAATTCCACCACTACACCCTATGACGTGACGGATGTGGAAACTGCTGACAGGGTGCTGCTGGCGCTGGCGGAAACCGTGGGGACACGCCTGCGGGCGGACCATGTGCAGATTGGGGTGGTGGCAATTGGCATCCGGTATGCGGATCTGTCGTATGTGTCACATCAAATGGTGCTGCAGACGGCCACGAACCTGACCTGGGAGATTTATCAGGCGGCCTGCAGGCTGTTTTTGGAGCTGTGGAACCGCAGGCCGGTTCGCCATCTGGGGATTCACACAAGCCGGGTCAGGGAGGATTTCTTCCGGCAGGCGGTGTTCTTTGACGAGGTGGATTATGAAAAGCTCGGGAAATTGGATCAAACCGTGGATGCCCTCAGAAAGCGGTATGGGATAGACTCCGTGATGCGCGCGGCCTTTTTGCGGCAGCCGATTGACCATATGAGCGGAGGCGTTCCCAGGGAGCGGAGGACAGCGGATTATGGAAAAGTGAAAGCAGAGTGAGAGAGGATGGGGGAGCATGGCATTTGGGACAGGTACAGGCTTGCAGAAGGCAGATGCCGGGCCGGTCAGGGGAAAGCAGAGGGAAATCGGCTGTTACTGCTGGTTTACAAATAAGGGGAGGATGATACCCACCGCGCTGAAGGTGCAGGACGAGGACGGCGAGATCCGGACCGTCCGCCGGATTCAGGTGCATTCCCAGGAAGAAAAAATGTATGCCGGGGTGCCCTCCGTTGAGTTTTACTGTACCATAACGATTCTGGAGCAGCAGATCGACGTGCGGCTGATCTATTACAAGGAAGAAAACAGGTGGGTGCTGGTTTACCTGCAGGATTAAACGGTTGCATGGGCTGTCCTGCTATGATATCATGATTCAGGGATCAAACGGTATTTGAGGAGGGCAGAAATGCGCATAGAAAAGGACCGACAGCTTGCGGTCAATCAAATGGTTCGCGAAATCAGCAGTATTCTTTCGGATTGCGGACCGTCAATTTATATGTATGGCTCCTCCGTTTTAAACGACTTCAGACTGGGGTGGAGTGATATTGATATACTGGTTTTAACGGACAGGCAGATCTCGGAGGAACAGGCGAAAACGCTTGTTGGGCTTCGTCAGGCAATGCTTACAAGGGAGCCGGGCAACCCCTATTACCGTTCCTTCGAGGGCTGGATGCTCTCCCTGCATGGGTTCCTCACCGGGGAAACGGACCGTGTTGTATATTGGGGCACCAGTGGAGAGAGAATAACGGATACCTGTTTGTTCGACAGCTTCGGGATGACAGAGCTGATCGAAAGCAGTGCTTTACTGTACGGCAGTGACATCCGAAAACAGCTGAGAGTACCTGAATTCAGCGAATTGTATGCCGATGTGAAGCGCCATTATGAAGCCATAAGAAAGTATGCGAAAGAAACCGGACGCAGTATCTATTCCTTCGGTTGGATGCTGGATATTGCACGGTGCATTTATACGCTTCGCACCGGAAAGATCATCGCCAAGACCAGTGCGGCAGAATGGGCGCTGCAGCTCAGCCTCTGTCCTGATCCCGAAGCCCTCGGGCATGCTTTGCAGGTGCGCAGAAATCCGTTGGAATATAAGGATGATAAAGCGACCTTTGATTATGCGGAAACACTTGCGGAGCCGATCCAGCGCTTTGCGGATGTTCTGGAGGAGGAAATAAACAGAGGAGGGGCCTTGCAGTACATTGACGGGATTCCTTACCGGCTGAAAAGCGCGTTTGATTTCGGGTTTATGAAGGAGTATGGAACGGTGTTTCGGGTTTACGACGACCAGGATTCCGGAAACATCTGTTTTGGAACCGAACGGGATGGTCAGCGCTATTTCATCAAGTTCGCCGGCGCCCCTGCAGGGCGGTACAGCGGGGAACCCGCTGATGCCATCGCCAGATTAAAAGCGACCGTGCCAATATACCGCGGTCTGAGACACAAGAGCCTGATTGAATTTGTTGAAGCCAGGGAAATTGGTGGGGGATTTGCCACAGTTTTCAAGTGGGCGGACGGGGATTGCATGGGAAGAATGTACCCTGACTCGCATCGCCGGTTTATGCAGCTTCCCGTTGATGCGAGGCTTGCGGTATTCGGCGACATAATCAGTTTTTTTGAGCATGTTGTCGCTCAAAACTACGTCGCCATAGACTTTTATGACGGCAGCATTCTGTACGACTTTGAGAACGGCAGGACGACCATATGCGATATTGACTTGTTCCGCAAACAGCCGTGTACCAACGATATGGGGCGTATGTGGGGCAGCTCTCTTTTCCAGTCGCCGGAGGAATATCAGCCTGGGGCCGCCATTGACGAGATCACAAACGTCTATACGCTCGGGGCCACAGCCTTTGCCCTCTTTGGTGAGTACAGCCGCACGCGGGACAGGTGGCAGCTTGGCGACAGGCTCTTTGCGGTTGCCGCAAGGGCAGTGAGTGATGAGCGGTCGAAAAGGCAGCAGTCAATTCGGGAGTTAAAAGAAGCGTGGGAGGCAGCGCTGTCATGAAAGGGAACATGATACTTGAAACGGAGCGATTGTATCTGAGGGAGATGAATCAGGCAGATTACAGTTCTTTGTGTAAAATTTTGCAGGATGAAGATACCATGTATGCGTATGAGGGCGCGTTCAGTGATGCCGAAGTGCAGGAATGGCTTGACCGGCAGCTTTCACGTTATCAAAAATGGGGGTTTGGCCTATGGGCGGTAATTCTGAAGGAAACCGATGAAATGATAGGGCAGTGCGGGCTTACCATGCAGCCGTGGAAGGAGACGGAGGTGCTTGAAACAGGCTATCTCTTCAATAAGTCATATTGGCATAAGGGCTATGCAGCAGAAGCTGCAAATGCCTGTAATGAATATGCGTTTGAAGTATTAAAGGCAGATGAAATATGCTCTATTATCAGAAATACGAATATTGCCTCTCAAAGGGTAGCCGTCAGAAACGGTATGATAAGAGCGGACACCTGGATAAAACATTACAGGGGGATCGATATGCCGCATGATCGTTATGTCTTAAAGCGTTAGCGGTTTCCCGCAGGGAAAGGAAAACAGATTTTTGCCCATTCGGGACAGAAGAAAAGAAAGCAGGTGAATTACAATGGGAGTAAATTTTTATGACGAGGTGGAAGACCGCTTATTAAAATTTGCGGTCATAATTTCTGTGACAGAGGGCAGATATGTCTTCTGCAAGCATAAAGAGCGGGATACGTGGGAGATACCGGGAGGCCACAGGGAGCCGGGAGAGGCGATTCTTGACACGGCAAAAAGAGAATTATACGAGGAGACAGGGGCCGTGGATTTCGATATCCGGCCAATCTGTGTGTACTCCGTTATCGCCAAGGACAATTTTGACGGCGAGGTATGTGATGGAATGTTATACTATGCCGATATCAGGTCCTTTGAGAGGGAGCTGCACAGTGAGATCGAGCGGATTGTCATTACGGATCAGCTGCCAAAGGCTTGGACCTATCCCCTGATTCAGCCGGAGCTGATGAAGGAGGCAGAGAAAAGAGGATTTTTTAAGGGGAGAACGGTGTCATGACGAATATACAGAAGACAGAAGCCTTTCTGAAAGAGCAGTTTGCCAACTGCGCATATTTTAAGGAGTATCCTGCCGATGGGGAATACCGCCTGCAGCATTCTTACCGGGTGGCCAATGTGGCAGGAGAGATTGCCCGCAGGGAGGGGCTGGACGAGGAGGGGCTGATAATCGGCGGGCTTTTGCATGATGTGGGATACAGTCTGCCGCTTGAGAACGGGGAGGGAAAATGGGGAGGCTGGCAGGAACACGGTCGTATGTCGGCGCGGCTGGTCAGACCATTTCTGGAGCGTCTTGGCCTGGAAGAGGGACGGGTGCAGGAGATTTGCTTTGGCATTGCGATCCATGTGGACGGCAAGGCTGATTTTTGGGGGGAGAAAACGACCTTTGCCCGCAGTATCAAGGATGCGGATGACGTGGACCGCTATGATGCCTATCGGATCTACGATGCCATGGAGTATGCGGGGTTCCGCAGTCTGAAGCTGGCGGATAAGTGCAAATGGCTTCGGGAGAAGCTGGAATGGATCAGGTGGAGGCTTGGAGAGGATTCCGCCACGGAGACGGCCAGAGAGATGATCGCCGGGCGGCTTATGTACCAGCGGCAGTATTATGAGAGAGTATTGGAGCAGATGGAGCACAGTGAAGATTTAAAGCAGGATGGAGAGGGTTAGATTTTAGAAGGAAAGGGGTACTGTTTTATGAAGCTGCTGTACGGAACCGGGAATCCAGCAAAATATGCGTCCATGAAGGAGAGGCTTTCCGGTCTGGATATCGAGCTGATCAGTCTGCTGGACATACAGGCGGAGGGGAGAAAGCTTCCGGAGGTGCCGGAGGACGGGGACACACCTCTGGAAAATGCCAGGCAGAAGGCGCTGGGCTATTACGAAGCATTCCATATGCCGGTATTTTCCTGTGATTCAGGATTATATTTTGACGGGGTACCGGGGGAGATTCAGCCCGGGGTGCATGTGCGCAATGTGAACGGGAAACGCTTAACGGATGAGGAGATGCTCGATTACTACACGGGTCTGGTGAAGCAGTACGGAATGCTCACGGCGAGGTACTGGAACGCAATCTGCCTGGTATTGGACGAAGCGCGCATATATGAGGCGATGGAGCCCTCAATGGCAAGCGAACCCTTTCTTTTGACGGATGTTCCGCACAGCACGATCCGCAGAGAAGGGTTTCCGCTGGACAGCATTAGTGTGGACATACATACCGGACAATATTTTTATGATCTGCCGGACATCAAAACAGAAAAGCTTGCCGTGGAGGACGGGTTTTTGTTATTTTTTAAAAAAGCGCTGCAGGACTAAAACAGAGGGGAAATTATGGCTGGGCATAAGGAACGGCAGGGCGGCGGGAAAAGGCCGGAATTTATAGCTACCTTTACCACCGGTTTCGGTGAGTATATACAAAAGCAGCTTGGGAAGGATCTGAAGGGAATCCGTGTCATTGGCCTGTATGATGGATTGATTCACTTTGCATATAATGGCGACAGCTCAAACCTGAAAAAACGGATATATTTCAACAATCTGTTTTATGTACTGAAAGTCTTTCGGGGAAAACAGATATCGTTTGAACAGATGGTAAATACTGTGTGCCAGAGCAGGGAAATCCTGCCTGTCACAAGGGGATCTTTTCGCATCCGCTTTTCCAGAGAAAATCAGTTTGCAAGGGTTGACAGGCGGACGGCGGCAAAAGCGGAAGATCACATTTTGAAGGAATCCGGCTTGAAAATGAACCGGGTAAGCCCTTCCACGGAGATCTGGTATATGATCCGAAGGGAGGGGATAGGTTTTTACGGTCAATTGCTGGAGCGGCGAAGGACAACAGAGAAGGGCCTGCATAAGGGAGAATTGCGGCCGGAATTTGCCAGTTTAATGTGTCTTTGCGCCGACATATCAGAAACGGATATCGTGTGTGATCCTTTTTGCGGTTACGGCGCAATCCCACGGCAATTAGTTAAAAATTTTTCGCCTGAAAGAGTCCTTGCATCAGATTTGGACGGGGCGAAAACAGAGGCGCTCAAAGAAAAAATGAGCGGCCGGAAAAATAAAATTATGTGTTTTGCCGCCAACATTCTTAACCTCAGCCTCGTGGAAAATGAATCGGTCGACAGGATTGTGACGGACCCGCCATGGGGGTATTATGAAGAAATCGAGGATATCGGACAGTTCTATTGCGATATGCTTGCGGTATTTCGCCGGATATTAAAGACAGACGGGAGGGCTGTGGTGCTCTCGGCAAGAAAACAGGAATTTATTTCTGCATGCGCCAGGTCAGATTTTATCGTAGAGAAACAGATTGATACCCTGGTAAACGGAAAGAAAGCCGCCGTGTTTATCGCGCGAAAGGAAAGGGGTACTGTTTTATGAAGCTGCTGTACGGGACCGGGAATGCGGCAAAATATGCGTCCATGAAGGAGAGACTATCCGGTCTGGATATCGAGCTGATCAGTCTGCTGGACATCAAAACAGAAAAGCTTGCCGTGGCGGACGGGTTTGTGTTGTTTTTTAAAAAAGCGCTGCGTGCAGTTCCCTGATCCGATATCTTTATCCGGAGTGCCCTGCAATATATCCCTTGATCGCGGAAAAACTCTCGGGGCTGATGACGTGTTCCATCCGGCAGGCGTCCTCCGCGGCGACGGCGGCGTCCACTCCGATGGAGGTCAGCCAGTCGGTCAGAAAGACGTGGCGCTCGTATATTTTGCTGGCGATTGCCATGCCGCGCTCGGTCAGATTGATGTATCCGCTCTCGTCGATGACGATGTAGTTGTCTGTTCTGAGATTTTTCATGGCGACGCTGACGCTCGGCTTGGAGAAGGAGAGCTCCTGCGCGATGTCGATGGAGCGTACATTTCCGATCCGGCGCTTTAAGATTAAAATCGTCTCCAGATAGTCCTCCGCTGATTCCCGTATTACCATTGCCTTCTCCTTCCTGCTGTTATTACTGTTCCAAACAGTATAGCACGGATTGACAATTTCTTCAATCTGAATTCTTTCGCTGTTTTTACAAAAAGTGTAGACAGGCCGCTGGCAAAAAGCTATAATTTAAAGAAAGTACATACAGGGGGATTGGTTATGGCTGTGGATACACCAAAGAAACAGGAAGAAACGGTTGGGTTTACTCATTCCGTTAAGCTGAAAATGATTTTAATCGTGAGCTTTGCAATGCTCGCGATGGCGGTTTTGTTGGGGCTTGTAATGCTTGTGAACACACAGGAGCACCTCATTGAGCTGAATAAGAACTATCTGTATGACCTCACCATGGCTTACGGTGCGGACATTCAGGAGCAGCTGGATCGCGACGGTTTCGACGCGACGGTTGTCTATGAAAATCTGGAGGAGGCGATCGGGGGAGTCGGTCTGGAGGGGATCGCCTCCAGCTATGCGTATCTGGTGTCGTCGGACGGAACCATGATGTATCATCCGACCAGAGACAAGGTCGGGGCGCCGGTGGAGAATGCGGTGGTCAGCGGGATTGTGCAGAAGCTGAAGGCGGGGCAGATCCCCAAGCCTGAGGTTGTGCAGTATGTATTTAAGGGCACTGACAAATACGCGGCCTATTACATCACAAAGGGCGGAGAGTGCATTCTGGTCATTTCCGCGGACAAGAGCGATATCCTGTCGGATATGAAGGCGATCACATTTGTCGCCCTGATCTGTGCGCTGGTACTCGTTCTTTTGCTGGGAGTGGCCGGTTACTTCATTGTCGGTTTCATTATACAGCCGATTGTTAAAGTGACGGGAATTGTGGGTCGTCTGGCAAATATGGATTTCACAGAGACAGAAGGAGAGAAAAGGCTGACGGCGAGAAAGGACGAGACGGGTATGATGAGCCGTGCGGTCGCGGAGCTGCGCGGGAAGCTGAAGGAAGTGGTCGGCGCCCTTCGGAGCCAGAGCCAGCATCTGTTCGAGGCGTCCGATTCCTTAAACACCAACGCGTCAGAGACGGCCAACTCAGTGGAGCAGGTAGAGCGGGCGATGTCTGATATCTCCGTGGGCGCGTCCTCTCAGGCGGATGAGACCCAGAGGGCGACGGAGAACGTCATTTCCATGGGAAGCATGGTCGAGGAGACCACGGCGGAGGTACAGACCCTGATCGACAACGCGAATGAAATGAAGAAATCCAGTGATCTGGCGTCGCAAACGCTGTCCGAGCTTGAAAGGATCAATGTTCAGGCGAAGGATGCCATTGACATTATCTATGAGCAGACCAACACCACGAACGAGTCCGCACTCCGGATACGGGAGGCGACCTCATTGATCACCTCGATTGCGGAGGAGACGAATCTTTTGTCCCTGAACGCGAGTATTGAGGCGGCCAGAGCCGGCGAGCAGGGGAGAGGCTTTGCGGTTGTTGCGTCTCAGATACAGAAGCTGGCGGAGCAGTCCAGCGACAGTGCGCGCCAGATTGAGAATATCATAGATCTGCTGATTTCCGATTCCCAGAAGGCAGTGGGCACGATGGGTGAGGTGAAGGAAATCATGAACAGTCAGAATGTGCATGTGGGCAGGACGGATGAGATCTTTGCTCAGGTGAAGAAAGGAATTGATCATTCCATCGAGGGTGTCAATCGGATTGCGGAAAAAACCAGACAGCTGGACGCGGCGCGCGTCAATGTGGTGAGCGTTGTGGAGAACCTGACCGCGATTGCACAGGAGAATGCGGCGAGCGCGGAGCAAACTTCCGCCTCCGTGACCGAGGTCAGCACGATCATCGGAAATATTTCCGGAAATGCGATGCAGCTCAAGGGCGTGGCGAATGAGCTGGACGGGAAGATGAACATTTTCAAGATGTGAAATGGAAAGGAATTGAGATCGGGGTGATCAGCTGCATATAACCCACATGCGGGCAGGGAAGCGGTTCCCTGCCCGTTTCAGATGAGGTTGATGGCCTGAATCAGTTCGTTGATGTCGAAGTGGGTGTAAACCCGTTCGGTCAATGTCATGGCGCCGGAGTGGCCGACAATTTTTTTGATCGTGGTCTGATCCACATGGGCTTCGGCAAGCATGGAGATGCAGGTGTGGCGGCAGCAGTGCGGGGTGCAGTCGATACCGAGGCGGTTGACAAGAGGCTTGAACAGTGTGGTGTAGTACAGATGGTAGGAGTAGGGCTCACTGTCCAGTGTGTGGATCAGGTATTCGCTGTGGGAGCAGTCGTTATACCAGCCGCTGAAGAAGGGCAGGACGCGATCGGAGATCGGGACTTTTCGGATGCCGTTTTCGGTTTTGCTGCTCACGACATCGAAGTATTGTTGCGCCAGATGGACATTGTCTTTTTTTAAATTCAGGAGCTCCGACACGCGGACGCCGCTGTATACCAGCATGAGGATGGTCTGGCAGCCGCGGTCATCCTGGCGTTTCCAGAGGAGCTCGATATCCTCCCGGGTGAGACGGTCACGTGTAAATTTATTCGGGTTGCGGTCCCTGTATTTTGTGATGTTGATAAATTCCGAATAATCCTTGTAGATGATCTCGTGCTTTAGGGCATACTGATAGAGCTGGTTGAATAGAACACGGATTTTTTTTAAGGTTGGATAGTTCTTCCCGCAGAGGTCGATCACGCGCTGCAGGTCATCCAGCCGGAGATTGCGGAAGGGAGTGTCCCGGATGTCGCCGCAGACGGCGTAGGCTGCACGGTAGCCCTTTATGTTGGAGGCGGAGGTGGTCGGGAATTTTTCCTCGGACCACTTTTGATAGACGTCTTCAAAGGAGAGCTTTAGGGCCTCACTGTCTATGGGGTGGTCGTTGTACTGCGCTAAGAGCTGCAGGGCCTCCGACCGGCTGCACGCATACCCGATGATCTGGTAGCGCTGAATCCGCCTTCCAGTGGCATCATCCACGTGCCATCCGACGGTAATGCGTGCAGCGTAAGGCTTTCTCCGGTTGCCGGAGAGCTTTACGACTCCGCCATATCCATTTGGTAACCTCATAGTCTTCCGATATCCTTTTCTGTATTTTTTTGTGCGGTCGAGAGCATCAGCTTGATGCGGTTGAGCTGGTTGACCTCGG
>CAZNQZ010000017.1:0-1784 GCA_964575245.1 uncultured Lachnobacterium sp.
TCTCTTGAGGAAATCAGCGTGCCGCCCTGTCCTTGTGTGATCACCTGCTCCACAGGCGCCCTGCGTATCTCCACATCCATGATGCCGTCCGCCTGAGAGAGCTGTGCCAGCAGGTTCCTGACCGGCAGGCGTGACAGGTCTGTTTCATACTCAAATACGCCGTGTGCCGCATGCAGCAGCTTACAGCCCTCCAGAGTTGGGACGCGGCCATCCGTGGTGACGGTAAAATGTGTCAGATTGCCCGTGATGGTGCGCAGACCCTCGAAGCTGCCGTCATAGGCGAGCTTTCCCCTGGAAATCATCAGGATTCGCTGCGCCATTTCTTCCAGATCATCCATATCATGGCTTGTCACCAGAATGGTCACGCCGCTCTCGCGGTTGATCTTTTTCAGGAAGTCGATCATCTGGCGCTTTGCCACCACATCCAGCCCGAGGGTGGGCTCGTCCAGCAGAACCAGCTCCGGTGAATGGAGCAGCATCATGGCAAGATCCGCCCGCATCCGCTGGCCTAATGACAGCTCTCTGGCAAAGGTATTTCGGATTTCGCCCAGATCAAGGAGCTCCGTCATCATGTCCAGATTGCGCTGGTATACAGCATCCGGGATATCCCAGACCACCTTTTTCCACGCAAAACTCTGCATCACAGGGTGATCCCACCAGAGCTCCGTCCGATTTCCAAACAGCACGCCGAGCCGTTTCATGAGCGCGATCCGGTCTTTTTCCGGGGAGAGCCCCAATACGGTTACGGTTCCCTCCGTGGGCTGCAGCATACCGGAGAGCAGTTTCATGGTGGTGCTTTTGCCCGCACCGTTCGGCCCGGCATAGGCCACAAACTCCCCGCGCCCGATCTGGAAGGACACGTTGTCGATTGCGGTCACGATTTTCTTTTCCTGACGGAAAAAATGCTTGCTTCCTTCTTTTCGACGCCATTGTGTGAATGATTTGCACACGGCGTCTACTTTTACCGCGATCGGCTCAGCAGCGGTGGCCACCGGAGACATAGCGGTTGATTCCTTTTTTGACATAGTATTGAAATCCTTTCTTGAAACAGTAGGTTGCGATAAGTGACAGTAAAAGTGCAAAAGCCAATGGATAACAGTTTTCCCAGATGGCAGTTTTTCCCAGCAGGATACAGGTGGGAAACCATGCCATGAGGCCTGCCGGGAGCACGGTCAGCAGGGGGCAGCGGATATAGACCGGCATACCGGATAACGGAAACGTCATGGTGTGCTCCATGCTGTAGACGACGGTGCTGCAAATCTCCTCACACTGTACCGGCGCATAAAAGGTGAGGCTTGCGAACAGGTATGAAAGTGCTACCATGATCACCATGCTTACCGGCAGAAGGAGAAGCAGGGCGAGGGGCCACCACCAGAGCAGAACACCCTTCAGATGATGCGCGGCGATCCCCAGCAGGACAATGCCTGACAGGAGATTGCCGGAGCAGGTAAACGGGAAAATTCCCACTGTCAGCTGCACGGCGTAGGGGAGCGGCATGATAAACATATGCTCCCACTGGCCCCTGCCGATGATCCGGCTGGGAAACAGGGCATTGCAGCCGCCCATCATATTCAAAAATCCCATTACGATATTCCCATATGCCAGCATGAACAGGACTTCAAAGCGGCCCATGCCGCCGATTACGCCGAATTTCCACGCAAGCAGGAAGATTCCGGAGATGGAGGACAGATTGGAAATCAGGTCGGCGGCGATGGCGATCGCCATAAATTTTGAGTCCCTTGTCAGTGAGGAAAAGTCCATCCGGGCATAGATTCCAAGCAGCT
>CAZNQZ010000017.1:1794-15858 GCA_964575245.1 uncultured Lachnobacterium sp.
AGCTCCATGTACCTTTTTATTTTTTTACCCACCGAAGCTCACCATCCTTTCTCTGGATTTTTTGAACCACAGCGCCGCGGCAGTCCAGATCACAAGATTCCAGAAAAGCTGCAGCGGGAGAATATCCCGGGGTCTGGCGCTCCCCACATACAGGGACAGGAATGCGCCCCCCAGACTGCCGAAGGGCTGATAGCTCATCCAGCTATCCATGCCGAAGGGCAGTATCCGGAAAGGGATCACCGTCCCGGAAAAAAAGGATACGACTGCACTGCGGATGACGTAGGTGAGCCATGAGACATTGCGCAGCCGGACTGTGATGCAGTAAAACAAAAATTCAAACGCGAATCCGAGGGATACGCTTAACACCAGAGACGGAATTACAAACAGGGTTTCCGGCAGCACATGGATTCCCAGAAACGGCGCTGCCAGAAACATCGGCAGGGAAAACAGGACCAGCATGGGCGTCCATTCCCCGACGGTTCTCGCTATGACCTGTCCGAACACGGGTATTGGCCGGGTGAATAATTCCATGCTCTGGGTATCGTAATTCCATGCGGACAGGCAGGTGTTTACGATCATCAGATCCGTCAGCAGCGCATTGACGTAAGTGTAGCTCAAAAGCTGTGAGACGGACATCTCTATCTGGTATCCGCTCCCCGCGAGGGACTTCCAGATAAACATCAGCGGGACCAGATAGATGGCCTTCATCAGGATATCCGGAAGCAGATAGAGCACGCTTCCGTTCGTCCTGCCGCGCACGGCCATCCGCGCGGTTGTGAAATAGCTGTCAAACATATGATTTCCTCCAAAATTATGCAAAAAAATACCCTGTGCGTTGTACGCCCAGAGCCAAGGTGTTTGATCGCAAAAGGTGCATGGCAGAGAAGAAAGCTGCGCACCTTCCTTCAAAATTTGAGTCCATTTTACTATACCTTTTACGGAATTGCAAGCTTTTTTTACGGACATAAGCAGAACCGGGTAACAGTTCAGGCTGCAACTGCGCACTTGCTGCGCAGTTAGCAGCCAGTAAAGTGCAACAGCCAAGAATCCGCCCCTTTGCCGCAGGCAAACTTTGGATGGGGCGGATTCCGTAACAGTGAAGTTGCAGGCTGAACTGTTACAGAACCGGTTCTGGTATGTTATGGCGGATCCAGTCCCGCGAATGCGGGATATTGCTTTTCGGTGCCTGCTATGATAAAATACTACTGATACAATAAATAGTGTGTCTGATTCCATCCAAAGCTATTTGTGCCGGAGCGTCATAAATAGCTTTGGCGACAGCCGCCACATACGCTTCAGAACGGAGATATTTATGGAAAAGAAAAGCAGTATAAGGAACAAGGTCATAATTATCATTTTGGTACTTTTCGCCCCAATGCTCGTTGCGCATTTTGCCATACTCGTCTTGCTGTCAAAAAACATCATAAATGTTTTCCTTGCGGTGGTGCTCACGGCAATTGTCATTGCCTGCATTATGGTGGCATTGGTCTATGCGCTCTGGTCTTTCCTGACCCCGATCATATCAGTGTTTTTCGGGGATATACAGAAAAACGTCGACAATAAAATGACGCAGAAAATTCAGAAATTATCCACGCGGGACGATGGTGTCGGGGAGCTTTTGCGCTCTGCCAATTCGACGGTCACCGGGCTGGCTGAGATTATAAAGGGCATCCAGAACACAATAGGCGAGCTGGAGAGCGTTTCCGTGGTATTTGATACGACCTTTCATGGGATGGAAGACTCCATGCAGGACACTACTGTAAACATAAACACAATTACCGATAACACAATGTCCCAGGTGGATAATATCCACGATATGAAGGCAAAAATTGATGCGATCAGTGTCGCGGTGGAAAATATCAATGAAAATGTAAAGGCTCTGGCCCAAAGTGCAGTGGTCGTGGAAAACTGCCAGAGGGATGCGGGGCAGATTATGGATGAGCTGACCAGCATGAGCAAGGAGAGCGGCGCGGCCATCGAAGAGGTGAAGAACCAGACAGACCGCACGAACAAATCTGCGCAGCAGATACATACAGCGGCGGAAATTATTGCGGATATTTCCAGCCAGACGAACCTTCTCGCGCTCAACGCCAGCATTGAGGCGGCGCGGGCCGGCGAGCACGGCAGGGGCTTTGCAGTTGTGGCGGAGGAGATCGGGCAGCTGGCCGACCAGTCAAAGGAATCCACCCAGCAGATTAATAACATCGTGAATGAGCTGCTGGCCAATTCCCATAACAGCGTTGAAATCACGGAGCGCGTGTTGGAGTCCTTTATGGAGCAGAATAAAAAAGTCGAGGAGACAAGCAGGATATTTAAATCGCTCAACACGGAGGTGACGAAGGTCGGAGCAGCGATCCAGGATATTGAGACCAAGGTCACGGAGCTTGACGATCACAAAAACTTGATTGCGGGCAGTACGGACGCGATGACATCCTTTGCCGATGAAAATGCAAGGCAGGCAGACCTGACCTCAAAGAATGTTGCCGACCTGCATGAGATGGTCGGGGAATGTACGAATATTGCAAAGAAAATCGTCAGCGTATCCGACGATTTGGCAGGATATGTGAAGAGATTTGAAAAGAAACGGTCGCTGTAAGGGCCCGCGCTGCAAAACCGCAAAAGTTAGATGCTTTTGCGGTTTTGTGCACAGTGGACTGTATAAAATTTGGTGCAGGGGGCATTACCGACGAGGATGGGGTGAGGCTGGGCAAATATAAGAATTTTATATAATTTGAGAAAACGGGTTTTCGTAAAATTTCCATTCGTGCTATAATAAGCATAATATTCCCTATTGGCGTATATGGCAGGAAGGAGAGAAATTTGAATCCAAAATTACGAGAGAAAACAATGGAATCTCTGTCAGCCGTCCTCCCGATCACGGGCATCGTGCTGCTCATCAGCATCTTTCTGGTGCCGATGGAGCTGGGGAGTCTGGTGATCTTTATTGTCGGCGCGATCATGCTGATCTTGGGAATGGGTTTTTTCCAGCTTGGGGCGGAGATGGCGATGACGCCCATCGGAGAGGGGATTGGCGTACAGCTTTCGAAGACGCGTACAATCCTGCTGGTGCTGCTGATCGGCTTTGTCATGGGGGCGATCATCACCATATCCGAGCCGGATCTGCAGGTGCTGGCCGAGCAGGTGCCGTCGGTGCCCAATCAGGTGCTGATCCTGACAGTGGCTGTGGGGGTTGGCCTGTTTCTGGCGCTTGCAATCGTGCGTATCAAATTCCAGATTGATCTGTCCAAGATGCTGATTATCCTGTATCTGCTGCTGATCGGCGCATCGTTTCTGGTGCCGCGGGATTTTCTTGCGGTAGCCTTTGACTCCGGCGGCGTGACTACCGGACCGATGACTGTGCCGTTTATCATGGCGATGGGAGTGGGCCTTGCCTCGATCCGGACCGATAAGAATTCTGCGAGCGACAGCTTCGGCCTTGTGGCGCTGTCCAGTGTAGGCCCTATTCTGGCAGTGTTGATACTCGGCTGCTTTTACAGGCCGACAGAGGCGCTGTATGCCGTCGGGGATGTTGCCGCTGTGGAGACGACCCGGGATGTGGTCCGGGTGTTTGCGGGAAAGCTGCCGATGTATACCAGAGAGGTTTTGGTTTCCCTTCTGCCGATCGGCGTGGTGTTCGTTTTGTTTCAGCTGCTCACCCGGCGTTACCATAAGAGGCAGTTGAAGCGTATTGCCGTGGGACTCATCTATACCTGCGTTGGTCTGGTGCTGTTTCTCTGCGGCGTGAACGTGGGATTTGCGCCGGTGGGCTCCTTTCTGGGACAGGAGCTGGCATCGCTGGTGTTCAACTGGATTCTTGTCCCCATCGGCATGCTGATCGGCTATTACATAGTAAAGGCGGAGCCGGCCATTCAGGTGCTCAATCATCAGGTGGAGAGTGTCACCGACGGTGCGATCTCGGTGAAGGCCATGAACCGCTGTATGTCCGCCGGGGTAGCCCTCAGTGTGGGGCTTGCCATGATGCGGGTGCTCACGGGGCTTCCGATCCAATGGATCATCCTTCCCGGTTATCTGATTGCGCTGGTGCTGTCCCGCTTTGTCCCGAAAATATTTGTGGGTATTGCCTTTGATTCCGGCGGCGTGGCGAGCGGTCCTATGACGTCCACCTTTTTGCTGCCCCTCAGCATCGGAACCTGTCAGGCGCTCGGAGGCAATTTGATGACGGACGCCTTCGGCGTGGTTGCGCTGGTCGCGCTGACACCGTTGATTGCGATACAGATCATGGGAATCGTTTATCAGGTCAAGACCACAGCCATGCAGAAGAAGGCGCTGGAGCATGCCGCGTATCTGGATGACTGCGACGAGATTGTAGATTTGGGTGCCCGCTGAAGCGGGGAAATGGAGGTTTCGATGGAGAATCACGAAAAGGCCCCGTCCTTTAAGCTGTTGGTGCTGATTACCAATCCAAAGCTCGCAGAGAAGGCGACAAAAATATTCCGCAGGAGCACGCTGCCAGTGCAGTACCGCCTGAATGCCGAGGGCACCGCGTCCAGCGAGATCATGGATATGCTGGGGCTCGGCAGTATTGATAAGTGTATTCTGATGAGCACGGTGCCACAGCAGCAGGGCAATGCCATGCTGGCAAGGCTGCGCCAGGAGCTGCATCTGGGGGCGTTAAACAGCGGAATCGCGTTTACGGTTTCACTCACCGGTATGAACAAGCTGCTTTTGCGTATGCTCACGAAGGAAGCTGAGGAAAGTGAGACAGATAATACAGGAAAGGTTGGGAACAATATGTCTGATTCAAAATATGCACTGGTCGTTGCCGCAGTCAATATCGGGTTCAGCGGGGACGTGATGGAGGCTGCCAAAGCTGCAGGCGCCGGCGGAGGAACCGTGATTCACAGCCGCTGGATCGGAAACGAGGAGGTGGCGGCGTCCTGGGGCCTCAGTATGCAGGAGGAGAAGGAAATCGTGCTCATCCTGTCTGAGGAGGAGAAGAAGGTGGAGATTATGAGCGGAATCAGCGGAAAATGCGGTATGCGAAGCGACGCCAAGGGGTTTGTGATGGCCCTGCCGATCGATTCCGTCATAGGGCTGTAAGGGAACGTAATTGGTGAGGATTTATGGGACCGGGGTTTACCCCGGTCTTTTTTTAAAAAATTTGTAAGTTTACGGGATAATTTCTTTCTTGTATAGTGAAGGGACCTTTCAACGAACAAAAAGGAGGAACGGCAATGGATGACGGCCGGATTGTAGAGCTCTACTGGCAGAAAAACGCGGATGCAATCACAGAATCCAACAGCAAGTACGGCGCTTACTGCTTTGCGATAGCCAATCATATTCTGCACAGCAAAGAGGATGCGGAGGAGTGCGTGAATGACACATGGCTTAACGCGTGGAACGCGATCCCTCCCCGGAAGCCGGGCAACCTGAAGATATTTTTGGCAAAGATTGTCCGCAATCTCTCGCTGAACCGCATGGATGTCCGGAATGCGAAGAAGCGTGGCGGAGGGGAAATCGCGCTGGTGCTGGACGAATTGGGTGAATGTCTTGCCAGCGAAACGGACGTGGAAAGCGTCTGTGAGCAAAAGGAGCTGGGCGAGAGCATCCGGCGTTTTGTGCGCCAGCTGCCCCGGCGGGAGGGAGATGTCTTTGTGCGCCGTTATTTCTTTATTGAGCCCGTGGATGAAATTGCCGGGCGCTATGGTCTGACGAAAAACCATGTTATGGTGATTTTGAGCCGGACGCGGAAAAAACTGAAAACTTATTTGGTAAAGGAGGGATATCTCAATGAATAAGAAGGATTTGTACAATAGCTTTAGTCAAATCGACGACGATATCTTAGAGCGGAGCGAGGCGCCCGTGCGGGGACAAGGGAAGCGCATGTGGCTGAAATGGGGCGCGGCTGCCGCGTGCCTTGTTCTTTGCCTGTCCGCGGTGGCCGCCTATTCGAGGCTCGGCGGAACCGGGGACGAGGATGTGCAGCCGGTGGGGACGGAGACACAGCCGACAGAGACACAGCCGCCGGAGAGCCAGCCGGGCGGGCCGTCCAATGTCCGCGCTGTCAAAACATCCGACACCTATGCCAGCCTGCCGGAGCTTTTGGCCTATCTGAGCGGGCATGATGGCCACGGCGACGCGAGAAAGGACGGAGTGGAAGGCACGGCAGTGGACGGGAGTATTTCCTGCGCGCAGGGGGGAGACGCACAGCTTGAGCAGCTGGAGCTGGTGGAAAACACGAACGTTGCGGTCAGCGTCACAGGAGAGTATTCCTACCACATCGGGGAAAGCGCGGTATATATTTCCCGTCTGGACGGGGCGGACTCAAAAAACGTGGGAAGGATTGATGTGCGGGCGGACGGTATCTTTGTCTGCAACAACCATCTGCTGGTGGTTTCCCGGAGGGCTGAAGGAGATGATCTGATGAATCAGGAGATGAGTGCCTGTGTGGGAATCTACGATATCACGGAGCCCCAAAATCCGGTGCTGCAGGACGAGTACATCCAGGGCGGTGAGCTGGCTGCCTGCTGGATGTCCGGCGCAAACCTGTATCTGGTCACCAGCGATGGGGTCTGTGCCTGCGGCTGGTCGCGGCTGGATGATCCCGCGGGATATTATCCCTCTCTCTCCCGCAATGGCAATCCCGAGGAGTGGGGGGATGAGGATATCTCCATTCTGGGGGAGCCGACGGTCGTGAAGTATGCCGCAGTCACGGCCATCAACGGGAACAGCCGGGAGGTGACAGAAAAGGAGGCGCTGTACGGCAATATCACAAACCTGTTTTACGGTGCGGGCTGGATGGCTGTTGATGTCGCGGGCTGGACCGCGGAGTTCAGCGAGAATCCCGTGGTCTATACCTTTGGTCAAAAGCTGGAGTGTACCGGGAAAATCAATACCGCCCAGATTGTGGGGGCACCGGAGAAAAATGAGCTGCAGGACTATACTCCACAGGCCGGGGATTATCTCGAGATCGCATCTGTTACCAGGCAGGACGGTATTTACCGCATGCTGGGAAGCCGTGCGGTGCAGCGGAGCGAAGAGGATACAGACTGGTATTTTATGGCCATTGCGGCCAATGCAGAGACCGGGGAAGCCGACAGCGGGATGCTTAAGGCAGAAAATTGCCCCGGCGGCATGTATACAGAGATCCTGTGGGAGAAGAACCGCGCGCTGGCTTGTGTGACTACGGAGCAGATGCAGACAAAATTTTTGTTTGCGGAGTTTCAGGGTCTTGAGGCGGTCTTCCATGAAAATGAATTGACAGCCGACGCCCTGCACGGCAGGGTATGGGAGTATTATGGAAATCCGTTGGGACAATTCCGGACCCTGATCCCCATGGGAGACGGGATTTATGTGCGCTATACCGATAACGGAGAGGGGCCGGGAGGCTTTGATGTGTATGATTTCTCCGACAGCGCTGCGCCCCGGTGTCTTTACCGCGCAAAGGATTCACGGAGCGGCAGCGATGTGTTTGACTACATCTGGTATGTCTATGATGAGAATACCTTCGGCACTGCGAAGGTGATGCTGGGCGAGGGGGGCTCCGCCAGAAACGCAGGGCTCGCATGGTGCGTGTATGCGCTTGATCCGTCTGAGGAAACGGTGATAGTGCCCAGACAGGAGTATAGGCTCAGCAGAGAAATGCAGGGCTATGTTGGCGGAGACGCTGGGGTTGTCGTGTTCCGTGCGAAGGACGCCGTGTATTATGTCACCGATAAAACAGAGAGTGCTGAATTACTCCCGAATTCATTCTGACAGTTGCATTTTCCGCCCGGTGTGTGATATGATAATACAAGGGTCAATAACCGGGACGAACAGGAGGAGAATGTGGAGATGACAGACGAAGGATTTCTGGTTTTTATGGGCATTATCATATTTGTGGCAATTATCGGTGCGATCATTGCGGTGATTGCCTCCGTGTCCGGCGCTGCGGCCGCGATTGCCGATGAAGAGGATTCCGAGGAAGAATAGGGAGCTCATGTACAGACTTTTTGTGGTCGAGGATGACAGGGGAATTGCAGAGGCGATCAGGGATCAGGCCAGGCTGTGGGACTATGAGGTTATCATAGCCGAGGACTTTCGCAATATTATGGCGGAGTTTGCGGCGGCACAGCCGCATCTGGTGCTCATGGATATTTCCCTGCCCTGTTTTAACGGATACCATTGGTGCAGCGAGATCCGCAGGGTGTCCAGTGTGCCGGTCATCTTTATTTCCTCTGCGTCCGACAATATGAATATTGTGATGGCAATGAATATGGGTGCGGATGAGTTTATCGCAAAGCCCTTTGATCAGAGTGTTCTGATCGCAAAGGTGCAGGCGATGCTTCGCCGCACCTATGATTTTGCCTCGGGTGTTCCTGTCATAGAACACAGGGGGGCTATTTTAAATACCGGAGACCATACCCTTGTCTGTCCCGGCGGGAAGATAGAGCTCTCCAAAAACGAGTACCGCATCCTGCTGTGCCTGATGGAGAACAAGGGCAGGGTAGTCAGCAGGGAAAAGCTGATGGAGCGGCTGTGGGAAACGGACAGCTTTGTCGATGAGAATACTCTGTCGGTCAATGTGAACCGCCTGCGCAAAAAGCTGGATTCCGCCGGACTTTTAAATTTCATTACCACCAGATTTAAAGAGGGATATTTCATCGAGTGAGGATTTCGATGGCGCTTTTTTGGAAATACTTGAGACAACAGAAAAGAGTGTTCCTTGCGATGGCACTGTTTTCGGCGGTATTCATTGTGGTTTTCGCGCTGTACCGTCTGCCCGCCGGGGCAGCGGTCTATCCGTCTTTACTCTGTCTGATGCTCGGGGTTCTGTTTCTTTTTGCGGGTTTTGTGAGGGCCAGGAAGAAGCATGTCCGGCTGGAGGGCCTAAGCCATATGACGTCCGGCATGATTGGGGAGCTGCCCGTGGTCAGGAGTTTGGATGACGAGGACTATCAGACACTGATTCGTGTGCTGCAGGAGGAAATTGCAGCCCTTGACACGACGCTGAGCAGCCGGTACAACGATATGATGGAATACTACACGACGTGGGTACATCAGATTAAGACGCCCATTGCGTCGATGCGCCTGCATCTGCAGAACGAGGATACGCCGTTATCCCGACAGCTTATGCTGGATCTGTTTCGCATTGAGCAGTATGTGGAAATGGTGCTCGCGTTTCTCCGTCTGGATTCCGCCTCCAGCGACTATGTATTTCGGGAGTACGATCTCGACGACATCATCCGGCAGGCGGTCAAAAAATTTTCCCACGAGTTCATCGGGAGAAAAATCCGTCTGGAATACGAGCCGGTTGACAGGAGGGTCGTTACGGACGACAAATGGCTCTCCTTCGTGTTGGAGCAGATTCTTTCCAATTCCCTGAAGTACACAAGGGAGGGCTGCATCAAAATCTATATGCGGGGGGAGGTCTTGTGCATTGAAGATACCGGGATCGGCATCGCGCCGGAGGATCTGCCGCGCATCTTTGAGAATGGATATACCGGCTGTAATGGGCGCATGGACAAGAAGGCAAGCGGGATCGGGCTCTATCTTTGCCGCAGAATCTGCGATAAGCTCGGGGTCGGGATTTGCGCGAAATCCGAACCGGACAGGGGCACAGTCATGGAACTTAATCTGGAACAGTATCAGCTCAAAAGAGAATAGCTTCTTACAAAAGTGTAAGAAGTACAGCGGGAAATGTAAGCCGATTCGATGGTGTTGCATTTCCCGTTTTTGTTATACTGATGGTCGAAAAGGCTGAACGCTATGAAAGAAAAAATCGGAGGATAGAGAACATGAGTATTCTGGAAGTCAGGGGCTTAAAAAAAATTTATTCCACCCGCCTCGGCGGCAATAAGGTGGAGGCTTTGAAAAATGTGAACTTTTCGGTGGAGGAGGGCGAATATGCCGCCATTATGGGTGAGTCCGGATCGGGAAAAACAACCCTCTTAAATATTCTGGCGGCGCTCGACAGGCCGACGTCCGGCAGTGTGATCCTGGACGGGAACGATTTCTCTAAAATAAAGGATTCGATGATCAGTGCGTTTCGCCGCGATCATCTGGGCTTTGTGTTTCAGGACTTTAATCTGCTGGACACCTTCACGCTGGAAGACAATATTTACCTTCCGCTGGTGCTTGCCGGGAAGGGATACCGGGAAATGAACGAGAGGCTTCTTCCCATTGCCGCGAAGCTCGGCATTGCAGAGCTCTTAAAGAAATATCCCTACGAGGTGTCGGGGGGACAGAAACAGAGGGCGGCCGTCGCGCGGGCGCTCATCACAAATCCGCGGATCATCCTCGCGGACGAGCCCACCGGGGCTCTTGACTCCAGGGCGGCGGAGGAGCTGCTGCGCATGTTTGGGGAGGTGAACAAATCCGGTCAGACCATTCTGATGGTGACCCACTCGGTCCGCGCGGCGAGCGCAGCGGGGCGGGTGCTGTTCATCAAGGACGGGGAGGTCTACCACCAGATTTACCGCGGGGACGACAGCGAGGAGCAGATGTACCAGAAAATTACCCACACGCTCACAATGCTTTCGACAGGAGGTGAACACAGATGAAATTCGGTT
Source organism: uncultured Lachnobacterium sp. (assembly GCA_964575245.1). Classification (GTDB taxonomy): domain Bacteria; phylum Bacillota; class Clostridia; order Lachnospirales; family Lachnospiraceae; genus Roseburia. The sequence continues at coordinate 12,306 of CAZNQZ010000017.1, forward strand.
TTTATCCGAAGCTGGCGCTGGACGGAATACGGAAGAACAAGCGTATGTATCCGCCCTATATCCTCACCTGCGCCGGAATGGTGATGATGACCTATGTCATCAATTACTTAAAGACTGCGGAGGCGATCCGCATTTTGCGGGGTGGAGAGTACATTCAGGTGATTATGGGTCTGGGCGTCTTTGTCCTGACGTTCTTCTCGCTCCTTTTTCTGTTCTATACAAACGCGTTTTTGATCCGGCGGAGGAAGAAGGAATTCGGACTTTACAATATCCGTGGAATGGGAAAGAAAAATATCGGACGGATTCTTCTGTGGGAAACGGTGTTTGTGGCTCTGTTTTCGCTGATTCCGGGCCTGATCGGAGGGGTTGCCATCTCGAAGCTGGCGGAGCTGGGCTTTGTCCATATGATGGAGGGAAAAATCAGCTATACGCTGTCGGTATCCGTGGAGAGTATCCTTTTTACCATCATACTGTTTTCGGTTATTTTTCTGCTTCTATATATGAATGCCCTGCGGCAGCTCTGGTTTTCAAGCGCCATTTCCCTGCTGCGCAGTGAGAATGCCGGCGAAAGGCCGCCCAGGGCGAACTGGCTGTTTGGAATCCTTGGGTTTCTTGTCCTCGGCGCCGCATACTACATGGCGGTGTCGATCAAAAATCCGCTGCAGGCGATTTTGCTTTTTTTTGTCGCGGTGCTCATGGTAATTGCAGCCACCTATCTCATTATGATCGCCGGTTCGGTCTGGTTATGCCGAATGCTGCAGAAGAGGAAGAACTATTACTACAAGGCGAAGCATTTTGTAACGGTCTCCTCCATGGTCTACCGCATGAAGCGAAACGGCGCCGGGCTTGCCTCGATCTGTATTCTGGCGACAATGGTGCTGGTCATGATCTCCTCCGCCTCGACTCTCTTTATCGGCGGGGAGGACATGATCAGTACCCGTTACCCGAGGGAGATCAACGCGGAGTTCCGGCTGTATGAAAACAAATATATGGAGAAGGAGGCCAGCAGCTTTTTCCGGGATACCATCGACCGTGTGTTGGATGAGAGGGGCGTCGCGCGCACGCGTGTCATTGACTGCCGGATGGTACGGACTGCGGGTCTGCTCAACGGCGGAGATATGATATGCGACACATCAAAGGTGAATGGCATCAATGCCGGCACCTATTCAGATCTGATTCAGTGTTATCTGATATCGCTGGAGGACTACAATGTCATGATGGAGCGCGATATGACGCTTGCGGATGACGAGGTTCTTCTGTATGCGGAGGGCATTCGCTTTGACGGTGATACCTTCGGCTTTCAGGGCGCAGCCTGCTATCAGATCAAAGAGCGCCTGAGCCATGGCGAATGCTTTATCAGCGGTACTGCGGCGATGGACATTGTGCCGTTCATTACGGTCATAGTCCCGGATCTCGACGACGCGGTGCACATACCGGGCGGAACAGACTTATTTTACAGCCTGTGGAATTACTGCTTTGATACCTCCCTTGAGGATGAGGAGGACATGGAGCTGAATACGGTATTGAAGGAGACTTTTCAGGAGCTGCAGGATAACGGCAGGGATTATTTTAGCTTTCGATTTGAGAGCCGCGCAGATAATCGGACGGAGTTCTTCTCTCTCTATGGGGGGATTTTTTATCTGGGCATTATACTCAGCGCGGTGTTTATCTTTGCAGCGGTTCTCATCATCTACTACAAGCAGGTGTCGGAGGGCTATGAGGATCAGGCGCGCTACGAGATCATGCAGAAGGTCGGCATGACCGGAAGGGAAATTAAAAAGAGTGTCAACTCGCAGCTCCTCACGGTGTTTTTTTTGCCGCTCCTTGGCGCAGGGCTGCATCTGGCCTTTGCGTTTCCGATTGTCGAGAAGCTGCTGCTGCTCTTTCAGCTCCACAACCATACACTGTTCATCGGCACCACGATTGGCAGCTTTCTCGTATTTGCCCTGTTTTATGTGGTGGTGTACCGCATTACGGCGGGCGTTTATTATCAGATTGTCTGCGGGGCGAAGGGGAGGGAGTAGCTGTATGCTCTTATAAGAATCTTAAGGAATTGTTAAGGGGCTCTTTATAGACTCTGCGGCAGCAGAAGTATTACAATAACGATACAGGAAAATACCAATAAATAGAAAAGGGGCGTTACGATTGAAGAAAATTACATTGACTGTACCATGCTATAATTCGGCGGAGTATATGGAGCGCTGTGTGGATTCCCTGCTTGCGGCCGGAGCGGATGCCGAGATTATTATTGTCGATGACGGCTCAGAGGATGAGACGGGCGAAATCGCGGACGGCTATGCGCGGAGGTATCCGGACATTGTGCGCGTCATTCACAAGGAAAACGGGGGGCATGGCTCCGCGGTGAATGCCGGTTTAAATGCTGCATCCGGAACATACTTTAAGGTCGTGGATTCCGATGACTGGCTTGCGTATGAGGCATTGATAAGAATCATGGAAACGATCAGGGGGTGGGATGGCTTTTGTCCGGATCTGTTGATCTGCGACTACACCTACAACCATCTCGAGGAGGGAGTAACAAAGCGAATCAGTTACCGGAATGTGTTTCCGGTTGATACCGTCTTTACATGGGATGAAATCGGTGTCTTCCGCCCCTATCAGTATCTGATCATGCATGCACTGATTTACCGCACCGATGTTTTAAGGCAATCCGGGGTAGTCCTGCCGGAACACACCTTTTACGTGGATAATCTATTTGCTTACTGTCCGCTGCCCTATGTAAAAACCCTTTTTTATATGGACGAGAACCTGTATCAGTATTATCTGGGCAGGGAGGATCAGTCCGTGAATGATCGGGTGTTGATGGGAAGGATCGGGCAGCATATGAAGGTGACGAAGCTTGTCGCGGAGAGTGTGGATCTGGATGAGGTCAAAAAGGAATCCCCCAGGCTGGCAAGCTATATGTGCCGCAATATCTCCATCATGATGGCAATCTCGTCGATTCATCTGCTGATTCGGGGTGACGAACAGGCACGGCAATGGTTTCTCGAGCTGTGGTCGGATATCCGGCGAAAAAATCCGAAGCTGTATTACAGGCTGCGCTTTACCAAGCTCTGCGGATTCACAAATCTTCCGGGAAGCCTCGGGAAAAAAATCTCGATACAGGGTTACCGGATCGCAAAAGGAATTTACAAGTTTCAATAGAAAGAGAGAAAAGCATGTCGTATATTTACATTGCGCTTGTAGACACACCGGGGATTTTTGCGGCACTGATACGCAGAACCTTAAAGCAGAGGTTCATTCATGTGACAGTTTCTGCGGAGGCCGACATGAAGGAGGCCTACAGCGTGGGGAGAAGAAATCCGGCGATCCCCTTTTTTGCCGGATTTACAGAGGAAAACAGGGAGAAAATTTTACATACCTTTCCGAATGCGTTTTACAGAATCTGTGAGCTGGAGTGCACCCGTGCGCAGAAGGCGCGCATTATGGGAAGGCTCAGGGAGGATTATCACAGGCGTCTGCGGATTCATTATGCAGTCGTCGGCCTGCCGTTTATTTTAATGGGAATTCCTTTCTATATCCGAAATCAGTATAC
>CAZNQZ010000018.1:0-3916 GCA_964575245.1 uncultured Lachnobacterium sp.
GTGCGCCATCCCCTCGTGCAGCAGATTGTGCAGGCCTATGAGGCCTATGAGAAGAAAATGGCGAAAAACACCAGACAGGAGAGGCGATGAGAGCAAAAGAGAAACGAAATCCGTATCGCACGCGGTCCGTTTTGGCGATAGTGCTTATCACGCTCGGGATCACGGTTCTCTTGTGTGCGGGAAGACGCTTTGAGCCAAAGGAATGGGTCTGCCTTCTTCTTGTGGATGTGGTCTATCTGGCAATCTTTGTGTTTCAGATGGAGTATGACCGCAGAATGGAGCGGCTTGCGAACAACACGCAGAGCAGCTTTGCGAAGTTCGCCTGCCTTTACGGAGTCTGTGCGCTTCTGGCGGTCGGAATGAGCTTTCTGCCGGAATTTACGAGGCCTGTGATTCTGATTCCGCTGCTGCTGTGCGCGGCATCCAATGCGATGCTCGCCGTCACGGCAGGTCTGTACTTTGACCTGCTGCTCGTCCTCGCGGGAGGAGGCAGTGTGTATGTGCTGCTGGCTTTGATGTTTCTTACGCTGTTTGGCGCGGTGCTCGCCGAGGCGCTTGCAGAGAGAACGTACCGGCTGCCGGCCTCTCTGATCCTGTGTCTGCTCAATCTGCTGCTGCCGGGCATTTTTCTGTTTTGGGAATTTGGACGGATCGATGCGTGGAATCTGTTGTACGGGCTGGGCAGCGGAGTCCTCACGGGTCTGACGGCGCTTTTGGTATTCCCGGCGGTCCGGCAGATGTGCGGGCAGGAGATGGACAAACTGTACGAGAGCCTTGTGAGTGAGAGCTTTCCCAAGGTGCAGAACCTGCGCGAATATGCGCCGGATGAGTACCGGTATGCGAGGAAGGTGTCGGAGGTCGCATTTCGCTGTGCGAAGGTGGTGGGCTGTGATGCGAACCTCTGCCGCGCCGCCGCTTTTTACTATAATATGAGCAGTTGGCCGGGGGAACCCTATCAGGTGGATGTGAAGAGCGTGACCGGACAGCTGTGTTTTCCCGAAAGGCTCACCCGGATTCTGATGGAGTATCACGGGGAGCAGGCAAAGCCGTCCTCGCCGGAGTCGGCGATTGTCCATATGGTGGATGCGCTCGCCAAAAAAATGGAGAGCTATGACAGGGCTGAGACGAACAGCCAGTGGAACCGGAATATGCTGATCTATCAGGCACTCAATGAATACTCCGGCTCAGGGCTCTACGACCGGTCCGGTCTGAGTATGAATCAGTTTCTGCTTGCCAGAGGCTATCTTGCGTCGGAGGGTGTGTTGTAATGAGCTTTTATCTGGAAGAGGAATGTGAAGCGGCATTTGATTTTTCGTACCGGGAGCTGGCGGAATATGTCGTTGGCTTTTGTCTGGAGCAGGAGGGCTTCCCCTGCGGGGCGGAGGTGAACCTGACGCTGACGGACAACGCGGGCATTTGGGCGGTGAACCGCGAGTTTCGGCAGATTGACCGCCCGACGGATGTGCTCTCCTTCCCGATGCTCACCTATGAGCGCCCCGGGGATTTCTCCTTTCTCGCCCAACAGAGAGGCGGGGATTTCAACCCGGACACAGGCGAGGCTCTGCTGGGGGACATTGTGATCTCAGTCGAGAAGGTGCGGGAGCAGGCACAGCACTACGGGCACAGCGAGCGGCGGGAGTTTGCCTTCCTGATTGTACATAGCATGCTGCATCTCTTTGGCTATGACCACCTGACGGAGCCGGAGGCGGCGGTTATGGAGGAGCGGCAGAGACAGCTGCTGCATGCTATGAATATCACGCGTTAGAATAGAGGTCAACATGAAAAAAAGAAGATGGATGTATGGACTGCTCGCCGTCTGTATGCTGGCGGCCTGCGGGAAGGAGAAGCAGGGCGGGACAGAGCCGGAGACCGGCGGGCAATGGACGGCTTCGCAGACGGAGAGTGAAACGTCGTCTGTTGGCACGGAGAGTGAACACACACACGAGGGGGAGGCGAGGAGCCTTCTGACCGGGAAATGGATTGACGGGACGCTTGCGGCTGTGCGCCCGGTCGCCGTGATGACGGAAAACACGAAGATGGCGCTGCCGCAGTACGGGCTCGCAAAGGCGGATGTGATCTACGAGTGCCCGGTGGAGGGAGGCATCTCCCGCCTGATGGCGATCTATCAGGATTACGGCGGAATGGAAAAAATCGGAAATGTCCGCAGCTGCCGACTGTACTACGTGTATTTTGCAAAGGAGTTTGACGCGCTCTATTTCCATGCGGGGCAGAGCAAATATGCGCTGGACGTGTTGAACAGCACCTTTATCGACAATGTCAACGGGATTACGGGAAAGGGCGGCGCTTTTTTCTATCAGGACAAGAGCAGAAAGATGCCGCACAACACCTACACCTCGTCCGAGAAGATCACGGCTGCGATTGAGAGCTACGGCTATGAGGCACAGCTCAGCGGGTCCGCGGAGGCTCACTACCGGTTTGCCGCGGAGGATGAGCCGAACCTCCTCACGCAGGGGGAGGATGCCGCGGTGGTTTCGCTGTATTACCCGAATCCCAAACCCTGGTTTGAGTACAACCCTGAGGACGGGCGGTACTACCGCTACCAGTTCGGGGCGGCTCATGTGGATGCGCGGACGAACGAGCAGCTCGCCGCGGACAACATTCTGATTCAGAACTGCAAGAGCTATCTGAAGAACGAGAAGAACGGGACGCTCGACATCGACCACCGCTCGGGCGGGACGGGAAAATTTATCACGCGGGGCAAGGCGGTGGATATCACCTGGAGCCGTGCTTCCGACTCGGCCAAAACCCGTTATTTTGACTCCTCGGGGGCGGAGATCGTGTTAAATCCCGGGGTGACATGGGTGGAGATCACCGAGGATTCCCGCGCGGCGCGAAATGTGATTTACAAAACCAGAGAGGAATACAGAGAATGATTCAGGACAAAGCGAATTCCAGACAGAATAAAAACAATTTTCTTGTTCAGGGTTCCATTTTGGCGGCGGCATCCATTATCAGCCGGATCATCGGTCTGATTTACCGCATCCCCATGACGAGCATCATCGGGGATGTAGGCAACAATTATTACGGCTGCGCCTTCGCCATCTACAATATTATTCTGATCATTTCCTCCTTCAGCCTGCCCCAGGCCGTGTCCAAGACGGTCTCCGCGCAGGTGGCGAAGGGGCGCTTTTCCAGTGCGTTTCAGGTGTTTAAGGCGGCGATGCTCTTTGCCGTGATCTCCGGCCTTGCCGCGGCCCTTGTCGTCTACTTCGGCGCGGAGTTTTTTACCGGGACGCTGATGCGGACGCCGCACAGCGTGTTCGCGCTCAAGGTGCTCTCTCCGGTGCTGCTTGTGGTCGCGGTGCTCGGCGTGCTGCGGGGTTTTTTCCAGGGGCTGGGCACGATGATGCCGAGCGCGGTGTCGCAGATTATCGAGCAGATTGTCAACGCGATTGTCAGTGTCTGGGCGGCTTATGTGCTGTTCGGCTACGGAAAAAGGGTCGGCGCGGTGCTGGGGGATGCCGAGCACTACGCGGCCGCCTACGGCGCGGCGGGCGGCACGCTGGGAACCGGCGTGGGAGCCGTGGCGGGTCTTTTATTTGCGCTCCTTGTCCTTGCCATCTACATGGCGGTTTACAAGCGAAAGACAAAGAATGCAAAAAAGCCGAAGACGGCGCCCTTTTTTTCTACCTTCTGGATGCTTCTGGTCACGATCATCCCGGTGCTGTTGTCCACGACCATATACAATATCAGCGGTATTATTGATCAGGGTATTTTTAAGAATGTCGCGGTGCTTCAGGGCTACAGGGAGCGCGAGATTGATGTCTGGTGGGGGGTGTTCTCCGGCAAGTACCAGCTCCTCATCAACATTCCGATCGCGATTGCCTCCGCGATGGCGGCCTCGAGTGTGCCGACGCTGACGAAGAGCTTTGTGGAGAAAAACATGGATCAGGTG
>CAZNQZ010000018.1:3926-15151 GCA_964575245.1 uncultured Lachnobacterium sp.
AGGTGCGGGAGCAGATTCACGCGGCGATCCGTTTTGTCATGGTGATCGCCTTTCCGTGCACGGTGGGGCTTGCGGTGCTGGCGAAGCCGATCATGCTGCTCCTGTTCCCCAGCACGGCGGACACGGCGGACATGGCGGCGTCCTTTATGACGGCGGGGGCGCCGGCGGTGGTGTTCTTTGCCCTTTCCACGCTATCGAACGGGCTTTTGCAGGGAATTGACCGTCTCAAGATTCCTGTGAAGAATGCGTTTATCTCGCTGCTTTTGCACATAATTCTTCTCGTAGTCCTGATGATGTCCTTCCGCCTGAATATTTACGCGGTTGTGTACTCCAACATATTTTTCGCCTTTCTTGTGTGCGTCTTAAACGCCCGGGCGATCAGGGTGCACAGCGGATACCGGCAGGAGGTCAAAAAGACCTTTCTGATTCCGGCGGCCTGCTCGGTTCTCATGGGAGCGGTCACATGGCTTGTCAACCGTGGCATTTACAGCCTTTGCAAAATCAATGCCGTTGCGGTGCTGACGGCGGTTTTTGTTGCGATGCTTGTGTACTTTGTGGCCATGCTGCTCTTAAAGGGGCTCACGGAGGAGGATCTTTACAGCTTTCCGAAGGGAACGGCGATTATCGCGGCGGCGAAAAAATTACATTTATTGCATAAATCATAAGGGATATGCAGATACTGATCCGGGGGGATTGATATGAAACGAAGAATCGGTATCTGCATGACTGTACTCACAGCCGCCGTGATGGCGCTTGTGATTGTAAATTCTTATCGGGGGGAGCCGGCCAAAGAAGAAGTGGCCTATGGCACAGAGACGGAGACGGAACAGGAGCCGGAGGCGTTTGTGCCGGTGAGCGCTGCCCGCGTATCCTATGCCTACATGCTTCGCGAGCACAACGGGCGTGTGGCGGTGTACCGGCAGGGCAGCGACGAAGTGTATATGGAGACCTCTATTCTGGTGGAGAGCCTGCCCGCGGAGGTTTACGAGGAGCTGAAGGACGGGATCGGCTTTGTGGACGAGGCGGGGCTGTTTGACTTCCTTGAGAGCTACTCGAGCTGACACTTTTGATTCGATCCTTGAATAATTCCTGTCATTGTGATAGAATTTGTTCCCGTGAGAAGGAAGTGAGAAGAAAGTCATATGGGCAAAGCGGAAGTCTCTACAATTGTGATAGGGGCCGGGGCGTCCGGCATGATGGCGGCTGTCGCGGCGTCCGGACAGGGAAAGGTGCTTGTTCTGGAGCGTTTAAAGAGGGCCGGAAAAAAGCTGAGCGCCACCGGAAACGGCAAATGCAATTTCACGAACGAGCGGGTGAGCCCGGATTGCTATCACGGGGACAGAGGGCTGATCGCCTCAGTTCTCGCCCAGTTTTCGCGGGACGATACGCTTGATTTTTTTCGTGGGATCGGAATTTACCCGAAAAATAAGCGCGGCTATTACTATCCGAACAGTGAGCAGGCCTCATCCGTTGTGGAGGCGCTGGAGGCGGAGCTTATACGCCTTCGGATTTCGGTTGTGACGGAGGCACAGGTGCGCGCGGTTGTACCGGAAGGCGGCGGGTTCTGCTGTCGCACCGACGCGGGGACATACCGGGCGCGGAGTGTGATTTTTGCGACGGGACTCCTGGCCTCTCCCAGTCTTGGGAGCGACGGCTCGGCGTTTCCGCTGATCTGCGGGCTGGGGCATCATTTTACTCCTGTCCTTCCGGCGCTCTGCGGCTTTCACTGCGAGGGCATGCACTTTCGCAGGGTGGCGGGGGTGCGTGCGGACGCGGCGCTCACACTTGAGATTGACGGAGCCCCTCGAATGGCGGAGCGGGGGGAGCTGCAGCTTGCAGATTACGGAATCTCCGGGATTCCGGTGTTTCAGCTCTCTTCTCCTGCGGTGCGGGCGCTGCAGGAGCATAAACCGGTCCGGGTGCACATCGATTTTCTGCCGGACATTCCCGATCAGGAGCTGATCCCGGAGCTTACGCGCAGGAGGAGGAGAGGCTGCGGGGGAAGCGAAGGGCTTCTCTGCGGACTGCTGCACCGCAAGCTGATTCCGGAGTGCCTGCAGGCGGCTGAGATCGACGCGCAGGCGATGCCGGATGATGCGGCCCTCGGGCGGCTTGCTGCGGTGCTCAAAGCTTACCCGGTGGTGCTTAGAAAGTCGCGCGGTATGGAACAGGCGCAGGTGTGCGCCGGAGGTGTGCGCACAGAGGAGATTGACATCCATACGCTGGAGTCGAAGATTCAGCCGCATCTGTATTTTGCCGGGGAGCTTCTGGACGCGGACGGCATCTGCGGCGGATATAATCTTCAGTGGGCGTGGGCGAGCGGCTATGTGGCCGGGAGCCATGCGGGGAATACATAATGATAAGGATTAGTCAGCTCAAGCTGCCTGTTGGGAGCGGGGAGGCAGAGCTTTTGGCCCAGATCCGAAAGCTGCTCCGTTTAAAGAAGGGTACGCCCTTCACCTATAAAATAGTCAAAAAATCCATCGACGCGAGGAAAAAGCCGGATATTTATGAGGTGTATGAGCTCTCTGTCCGGCTGGATCAGGAGGAGGCGCTGGTTCTGCGGCTGAATCACCCGAGGGTGCGGATGGGAACCGAGGTCGTTTACCGGCCTCCCGGGCCGGGTGAGGTGCCGATGCGCGCCCGTCCGGTCATCGTCGGCGCGGGGCCTGCGGGCCTGTTTGCCGCCTACCTGCTTGCGGAGGCGGGCTTTGCCCCGATTGTTGTGGAGCGCGGGCGCAGGGTGGAGGAGCGGACGCGGGACGTGGAGCGATTTTGGGAGACAGGCGTGTTGGACCCCTGCTCCAATGTGCAGTTCGGCGAGGGCGGTGCGGGGACCTTTTCCGACGGCAAGCTGAATACCGCAGTGCGCGACCCGTCTGGAAGAAATGACTTTGTGCTGGAGACCTTTGTGCGGTTCGGCGCGCCGGAGCATATCCTCTATGAGAGCAGGCCGCACATCGGCACGGATGTGCTCGCCCGCGTGATCCGCAAAATGCGCGCCAGTCTGGAGGCGAAGGGCACGGAGTTTCATTTTGAGACGGTGATGAGACAGCTGATTGTCGAGCATGGCCGATGCCGCGCCGTGGTCTGCGGGCATCTGGAAAATACCTTCACCCTTGAGACAGACGCGGTGATTCTCGCGCCCGGCCACAGCGCGCGAGACACCTTTCGGATGCTCATGCAATGCGGCCTGCCGATGGAGGCGAAGAACTTTGCGGTCGGGTTTCGGGTGGAGCACCCGCAGGCGATGATCGATGAGGCGATGTATGGCAGATATTGCGGGAAGAGGCTTTCCGCTGCCCCCTACAAGCTGACCGCCAACTTTGAGGGAGGCAGGGGCGTGTACTCCTTTTGCATGTGCCCGGGCGGCTATGTCGTCAACGCCTCCTCCGGGGAGGGGCACACCGTGGTCAACGGCATGAGCTATTCCGGCAGAAACGGAAGCAACGCCAACTCCGCCATCATTGTGACGGTCACGCCGGAGGATTTCGGCAGCGGGCCGCTGGCGGCAGTTGCGTATCAGGAGCGCCTTGAGCAGGAAAATTACCGTCTGGGGCTCGGCAAAATTCCGCAGCAGCTCTACGGGGATTATGTGCAGAATGTGGAGAGCGGCGGATACGGCGCCTTTGCCTCCGCGACAAAGGGGGCGGCCTGTTTTGCCAATCTGCGCGGGCTTCTGTCCGCCCCGATGGAGCAGGTCTTTATGCAGGGAATGTCACACTTTGCAGGAATTATTGCAAATTTTGACAGAGATGACGCTATTTTGTCCGGAATGGAGACAAGAACCTCCTCGCCGCTTCGCATTCTGAGGAATGAGCACTGTGAGAGTATGGTAAAGGGCGTTTACCCCTGCGGGGAGGGCGCGGGCTATGCGGGCGGCATTATGTCCGCGGCGATGGACGGCCTAAAGGTGGCGGGGGCCATTCTGGAGCGATACCGCCCGGCAGATGGAAAAAGGGTTACTGCGACTGCAAATGAAAAAGAGGGATGAATGTGCTTGAAGTGACACCAATGATGCAGCATTATCTGCAGACGAAGGAAGCGTACAGGGATTGTATCTTATTTTACCGGCTGGGAGATTTCTATGAGATGTTCTTCGACGACGCCAAAACCGTCTCGAAGGAGCTGGAGCTGACCCTGACCGGAAAATCCTGCGGCCTTGAGGAGCGCGCGCCCATGTGCGGCGTTCCCTTTCACTCGGCGGATACCTATATCAACCGGCTGGTTGCAAAGGGCTACCGGGTCGCGATCTGTGAGCAGGTGGAGGACCCGAAGCTGGCGAAGGGCATGGTGAAGCGCGAGGTGGTCCGCGTTGTCACGCCGGGGACGAACACTGACATGAGCGCGCTGGACGAGGCAAAAAATAACTATCTGATGTGCATTGTCTTTTTCTCCGGAAAATTCGGCATCGCCACGGCGGATGTGACCACCGGGGATTTCTCTGTGACGGAGGTGGACAGCAGCCGCAAGCTCATCGACGAGCTGAACCGCTTTTCGCCGTCCGAGATCATATGCAACGATCTCTTTTACATGAGCGGAGTGGATGTCGAGGATTTAAAAAACCGCCTGCACATTGCGGTGTCATCGCCGGACTCCTGGTATTTCGGGGATGACAATGCAAGGAATACACTGCTGGAGCATTTTCATGTACATACCCTGCAGGGGCTGGGGCTGGCGGATTACGACTGCGGGGTGACCGCCGCGGGCGCGCTGCTGCGCTACCTCTATGAGACTCAGAAAAATGATCTGGGCAACATTCAGAAGATCACTGCCTATGCGGTGGGCGCTTACATGATGATCGACAGCTCCTCGAGGCGGAATCTGGAGCTGGTCGAGACCATGCGGGAGAAGCAGAAGAGAGGGTCGCTGCTCTGGGTGCTGGACAAGACAAAAACCGCGATGGGCGCGCGCCTTCTGCGCAGCTATGTGGAGCAGCCTCTGGTGGACCGCGGGGAGATTGAGCGGAGGCAGGATCTGGTCGGGCTTTTGAAGGAGCAGGAAATCACGAGGGAGGAGCTGCGCGAGTATTTAAACCCCATCTATGATCTGGAGCGCCTGATTACGCGCATCATCTATCAGACTGCAAACCCGAGGGACATGCTCTCCTTCCGCAGCTCCCTTGAGATGCTGCCGCCGATTTACACGCTGGTGAGCGGGCTTGAGGGGGAGCTGGCGGCTGAGATACTGGGCGACCTGGACTGTCTGGAGGATCTCTGTGCGCTTCTCGCGGAGTCGATTTCCGACGACGCGCCGATCTCCATGCGGGACGGGGGCATTATAAAGTCCGGCTATCACGAGGAGGTAGACAGGCTGCGCGCGGCGGGCACGGACGGCAAGAAGTGGATTGCGGACATTGAGGCGTCGGAGCGGGAGAAAACCGGGATTAAAAACCTGCGGATCAAATACAACAAGGTGTTCGGCTACTATCTCGAGGTGACGAACTCGTTCCGCGATCAGGTGCCGGATTACTATGTGAGAAAGCAGACCCTCACCAACGCGGAGCGCTTTATCACCCCGGAGCTCAAGGAGCTCGAGGACACGATCCTGGGGGCCGAGGACCGGCTGGTGAGCCTGGAGTACGATCTGTTTCGCGAAATCCGGGACAGGGTGGCGTCCAATGTGGAACGCATCCAGCGCACGGCGAAGGCCATCGCCAGGCTGGATGTATTCGTCTCCCTTGCGCTGGCCGCAAGCCGCAACAACTACTGCAGGCCGAAGATCAATGAGAAGGGCACGATCGACATCCGGGGCGGCAGGCATCCGGTGGTGGAGCAGATGATCGGGGGAGAGCGCTTTATTGTCAACGATACCTACCTGGACAGCGGGGCCAGGCGGATCTCGATTATCACGGGGCCGAACATGGCGGGAAAATCCACATACATGCGCCAGACCGCGCTCATTGTCCTGATGGCGCAGGTGGGAAGCTTTGTTCCGGCGCAGTCCGCCGATATCGGCATTGTGGACCGCATTTTTACACGGGTCGGCGCGTCGGACGACCTCGCGAGCGGGCAGAGCACGTTTATGGTCGAGATGAACGAGGTCTCGAATATTCTGCGCAATGCCACGAACCGCTCGCTGTTAATTCTGGATGAGATCGGCCGCGGCACCAGCACGTTTGACGGCCTTGCCATCGCGTGGGCGGTTGTGGAGCACATCAGCAGCACAAAGCTTTTGGGCGCCAAGACGCTCTTTGCCACGCACTACCATGAGCTCACGGAGCTGGAGGGCAGGCTGGAGGGCGTGAACAATTACTGCATCGCGGTCAAGGAGCAGGGGGACGATATCGTGTTTCTGCGCAAGATTGTGCCGGGCGGCGCGGACAAGAGCTACGGCATTCAGGTTGCAAAGCTCGCCGGGCTTCCGGACTCGGTGGTGGAGCGCGCGAAGGAGATTGCAAACGAGCTGCTCGCCAACGATGTCATTGATGCGGTCCGCCAGATTTCGGTGGCAGGCGGGGAGGCGGCGCGGGAGGATCAGCCGGAAATGGCGCAGCTGTCCATGTTTGACATGGGAAAAAACGATGATATCATCGAAGAGCTGCGCGGCGTGGACATCGGAAACCTCACACCGCTGGAGGCGCTGAACAAATTGTATGAGCTGCAGAATAAGGTAAAAGACCGATGAGTAAAATACAACTGCTTGGACAGGATACCATAGACAAGATTGCCGCCGGAGAGGTGGTGGAGCGCCCGAGCTCCGTGGTGAAGGAGCTTGTTGAGAATGCGATCGACGCCGGGGCCACCGCCATTACGGTGGAGATTAAGGAGGGGGGAATCTCCCTCATCCGAATTACCGACAACGGCTGCGGCATTGAAAAGGAGGAGGTGCCCCTCGCCTTTCTGCGCCATTCGACCAGCAAAATCCGGCAGGCGTCCGACCTTGCGGAGATCCGCTCGCTGGGGTTCCGCGGAGAGGCGCTGTCCAGCATCGCCGCGGTCGCGCGCGTGGAGCTGATCACAAAGACGGCGCATGCCCTGTCCGGAACCCGCTTTCGGATCGAGGGTGCAGGGGAGCCGGTGGCGGAGGATGTGGGTGCGCCGGACGGCACCACCTTTCTGGTGAGGGATCTCTTCTACAATACGCCTGTCCGCCGGAAGTTTTTAAAAACACCGCAGACGGAGGGGACTTACGCGGGCGATCTTGTGGAGAAGCTGGCAATGTCCCACCCGGGTATCTCGTTCCGGTTTATCAACAACAACGCGACAAAGCTGCACACCTCCGGAAACGGAAATGTCAGGGATCTGATTTACCATATCTATGGCCGGGACATTACGGCGGAGCTCTTGGAGGTGAAGTGCCAGAGCGAATACTTTTCGCTGGAAGGCTATGTCGGGAAGCCGACGGTCAGCCGCGGCAACCGCAATTATGAGAACTATTTTATCAATGGCAGATATGTGAAGAGCGATCTTCTGGCAAAGGCGATTGAGGAGGCCTACCGGCCCTTCCTCATGCAGCACCAGTATCCCTTTACGGTGCTGTACTTCACGTTTTCCGGGGACACGGTGGATGTGAACGTCCACCCGTCAAAGATGGAGCTCCGCTTTTCGCACAATCAGGAGATTTACCAGGCGTTGGTGGATGCGGTGCGCTCGGTGCTCTCCCGCAGGGAGCTGATCCCGGAGGTTCCGCTTACAGAGGAGAGGCCGCAGGCCGCGCGCGTGTACCGGGAGCCCATTCCGGAGCCCTTTGAAAAGCGCCGCATCAACGACATCGCGCAAAATGCCGTCGCTGCTGTGAGGGAGGAGGGCGGCGGCTATCGCGCCACAGGCCATCCGGAGGTTCATGTGATCGGGGCAAAGCCGAAGACATGCGGTATACAAAAACCTGTGAGGGGCGGGGGGCGCTCCGGCCTGGAGCAGGGAGAGCCTGTCCCGGAGCATAAGGAGCCTGTTCCGGAATATAAGGAGCCTGTCCCGGAGCATAAGGAGCCTGTCCCGGAGCAGACGGCGATCGCCCCAGATTTTCTGTCGGAGGAGGCGAAGCAAAAGCACCGGATTCTCGGCCAGCTCTTCGACACCTACTGGCTTGTCGAGTACGAGGACAAGCTCTATATCATTGATCAGCATGCCGCCCACGAGAAGGTGCTCTATGAGCGCACCATGGCGCGCATGAAGGAGAGGGAGTTCACCTCGCAGACGGTCAGCCCGCCCGTTGTCTTAAACCTCGACGCGAGGGAGCAGGAGAGTCTGGAGCGCTGTATGCCGCAGCTGGAGCGGCTCGGCTACGCCGTGGAGCATTTCGGAGGGCGGGATTACATGATCTCCGCGGTCCCGGACAATCTGTTTTCTGTTGATGTGAAAGAAATGTTTCTGGAGCTGCTCGCGGATTTTGGCGAGCACTCCACGGGACAGACGCCGGAGCTCATTTTAGAAAAGGTGGCGTCCATGTCCTGCAAGGCAGCAGTGAAGGGGCATGACAGATTGAGTCTCGCCGAGATCCACGCGCTGATCGGGGAGCTTCTGTCGCTGGAAAACCCGTTTCACTGTCCCCACGGGCGCCCGACCATCATAGCCATCACAAGGTATGAGCTGGAGCGGAAATTTAAGAGAATCGTGTGACGGAGGCGGACATGGAGGCTGAGATACAGAAAAAACCACTGGTGATACTGGCGGGGCCTACGGCCGCAGGCAAGACCGCATATTCCGTGGAGCTTGCAAAGGCGGTCGGCGGATCGGTGATCTCCGCGGATTCCATGCAGATCTATAAATACATGGACATCGGCTCGGCGAAGATTACCCCGGAGGAGATGCAGGGGATTCCCCACTATCTCGTGGATGAGCTGCTGCCCTCGGAGGAGTTTCACATTGTGCGCTTTCAGCAGATGGCGAGGGCTGCGCTGAATGATATTTACGGGAAGGGGCGCATTCCCATCGTGGCGGGCGGAACCGGGTTCTATATTCAGGCGCTCCTGTACGGGATTGATTTTGAGAATCAGGACAGCGACAGCAGGCTTCGCATGAGATTGTCCGACTATGTGAGGGAGCATGGCGCCCGCGCGCTGCACGAACGGCTCGCTGCGGTTGATCCGGCCTCCGCGGAAAGCATCCACGAGAACAATGTAAAGAGGGTGATCCGCGCACTGGAATTTTACGAAAAGACCGGAACGCGCATCTCAGAGCACAATGAGAGGGAGCGCCAGAGAAGCTCGCCCTACAATTTTGTCTACTTTGTGCTGACAGACGAGCGGTCACACCTCTATGAGAGGATCAACGAGCGCGTGGATCTCATGATGGAGCGAGGTCTTTTGGACGAGGTGAAGCGCCTGAAACAGATGGGCTGCACCCGCGGCATGGTCGCCATGCAGGGTCTTGGCTATAAGGAGCTTCTGGAATATCTTGAGGGCCGCTGTACGCTGGAGGAGGCGGTCTATGTGATCAAGCGTGAGACGAGGCATTTCGCCAAACGGCAGATCACATGGTTTAAGAGGGAGAGGGATGTGGTCTGGCTGGATCAGGCCGTGTACGGTTATGACAGGGAGCGCATCCTCTGTGATATGCTGCGCATTTTGCGAGAGAGAGGAATCTGTAATGAATGAGACATTGCTGGAGAGCTATCGTAAGCTGGGAATCAGCGAGCGGGTCTGCGCCTTCGGGAGCGCAGTGGAAGAACAGTTAAAGGAGCGCTTTGCCGCCATCGACGCGAACGCGGAGCACAATCAGCTGAAGGTGATCGCCGCGATGCAGAAAAATCGCGTCAGCGCAGAATGCTTCAATATATCCAGTGGATATGGGTATAATGATATAGGAAGGGATACTCTGGAAAAAGTGTACGCCGACTGCTTTGGCGGGGAGGACGCGCTCGTGCGCCCGCAGATCACCTGCGGCACCCATGCGCTGGCCCTTGCGCTGATCTCAAACCTGCGCCCGGGGGACGAGCTGCTCTCGCCGGTGGGAAAGCCGTATGACACACTGGAAAACGTCATCGGAATCCGCCCGTCGCCCGGATCGCTGGCGGAGTACGGGATCACCTACCGTCAGGTGGAGCTGCTGGAAAACGGCGCCTTTGACTATGACGGAATCCGCGCGGCAATCAATGAGCGAACGAGGCTAGTGACGATCCAGCGCTCCAAGGGTTACGCCACGAGGCCCACCCTCTCGGTTGCTAGGATCGGGGAGATGTTCGCTTTTGTAATAGGAATCTAGCCGGATTTCCTGTGTATTGTTGACATCTGTTACGGTGAGTTCGTGGAGGGGCGGGAACCGGCTGATGTGGGCGCTGACATGACCGTCGGCTCCCTGATCAAGAATCCCGGCGGCGGGCTCGCGCCGGTCGGCGGCTACATCGTCGGCAGGAGGGAGTGTGTGGAGAATGCCGCCTTCCGCCTGACCTCGCCGGGGCTTGGCAAGGAGGTCGGGGCGGGCCTTGGAGTGATCCAGTCCTTTTATCAGGGGCTGTTTCTCGCGCCGTCTGTGGTGGCCTCCGCGCTGAAGGGCGCTGTCTTTGCGGCAAATATCTATGAGCGGCTGGGATACCGCGTAATTCCGGACGGCAGGGAGAGCCGTCACGATATCATTCAGGCGGTGGAGTTCGGTGATCCCGAAGCGATGCGGGCATTCTGCGAGGGCATTCAGGCGGCAGCGGCGGTGGACAGCTATGTGACGCCGGAGCCGTGGGCGATGCCGGGCTACGACAGCGAGGTGATCATGGCGGCGGGCGCGTTTGTGCAGGGCTCCTCCATCGAGCTCTCCGCGGACGGCCCCATGAAACCGCCCTATGCGGTATATTTTCAGGGAGGGCTGACCTGGCATCACGCAAAGCTCGGCATACTCATGTCGCTCCAAAAACTTTATGAGCGAAAACTTGTTAATATTTCCAGTTTGTGATATCATAAGAAAGTATTCATGTGCGGCCCGGGGAGAGGGAAAGGATTTACATGAGTCACACAGCAGTGAAAGACATGCCGGAGTCGGAGCGGCCTTATGAGCGGTTCCAGCGGCTGGGTGCGGAGGCGCTCTCGGATGCCGAGCTTCTGGCAATCATATTAAAGACAGGGACGCGGGACATGACCTCCATGGAGCTGGCGCGCTCTCTCCTGTCCGAATGTCACGGTAATCTGTTAAATCTCTATGAGTTTTCCTACGAGGAGCTTTTGGAACGCCGCGGCATCGGACCGGTGAAGGCGATTCAGCTCAAGGCGGTGGCGGAGCTCTCCAGCCGCATTGCGAGAACCGCAAGCGGAAGGCAGCTGAGCTTTCACGATCCGGAATCCGTCGCGGTCTACT
>CAZNQZ010000019.1:0-14888 GCA_964575245.1 uncultured Lachnobacterium sp.
TCAACATTCAAATCTGTCCCAATCGGAATATCCATGTTTTTTCGGGATTTTTTAGTTGTTTATGACGCAATATATTTACTTTTTTTCGTAAATATGATAAGATCCTATTGTGTTTTTTTACTTTTTGTCGTCGAATTGCCCGACAAAAAAGCAATATTTGATTAATTTGAGAGGACTGACCATGACCCCAAAACAGGGAACAATTCTAACCCCCGAACACTCTGCCGTGCGCATCTGGTACAACGATGTGCCGGTCAGCTATAACAACCACTGGCACACCGCCATGGAGGTGATCCTTCCGATCGAGAACTCTTACGAGGTGATCGCAGGCCATGCGCACTACACGGTTCTTCCGGGAGAGCTCTTCCTTCTCTCCCCCTGCGAGTCCCACGAGCTGCACGCCCCGCAGAGCGGGAAACGCCTGATCTTTCTGTTTGACCTCACGCCCCTGCGCAGCATGAAGGATTTCTCGCTGGTGGAGCCGCTGCTTGCGGACTGCCTTCTGATCTCGAAAAACACCCACCCTCAGATCTGCGATAAGGCCCGAAGCCTCTTTCTGGAGATGAAGGACGTGTATTTTGGGTCCGGCAAATTCCGCGAGATGCGCATCATAAGCCGCCTTCTGGAATTTCTCGTGCTCCTGGGGACAAACCACCAGAACAGCTTAGAGCAGCTCTCCGGCGCCCGCCTCGGCAAGCAGAAGGAGTATGTGCAGAAGTTCAACGCAATCCTGGAGTACATCGACACGCACTATATGGACAATCTGACCCTCGACGACATCGCGGGGATCAGCGGCTTCTCCAAGTACCATTTTACGCGGCTGTTCAAGCGCTACACCTCCTCGACCTTCTACGATTACCTGAACTTAAAGCGCACCCGGGAGGTACAGCGCCAGCTCGTGGAATCCGACCTGGCCGTCACGGAAATCGCATACTCCGCCGGGTTTACCAGCATCGCAACCTTCAACCGGATTTTCCGCAAATACACGGACTGCACGCCCACAGAGTACCGCGCCCTCAACCAGCGCGTCTCCTTTCCCAAATGAGATGTCCCAAATGAGGTGTCCCGCAAGGGATATCTCATTTGTCCCGCAAGGGATATTTCATTTGTCCCGCAAGGGATATCTCATTTGTCCCGTCAGGGACATCTCAGGATCACATTCCCGTCCTTGAAATCCAGTATGACCTTGTTGTCCTTTAACCCCATCTGATCGAGCATGTCGCGCGGGATCTGAACCCTCCCCGCCTTGTCGAGAATGACGTACTCCTCCTGCGTGTCCTCGTTTCTCCAGTCCACATTGATCTCCTTCACCCGGTCCGCGTACTTTTCCTTTAAGATGCGCTCGCTGGAGATTTTCCCGTCCCGGATCGCGACCACGCGCCGGACCTTCTTGGAGAGCGTGACGTCGTGGGTCACAATGAGGATCGTCTGCCCCTGCCGGTTCAGCTCCATAAAAATGTCGAAGATCATGTCCGCCGTCCTCGAGTCCACGCTTCCCGTCGGCTCGTCCGCCAGCAGCAGCTTCGGCGAGTTCGCCAGCGCGATGGCGATGGCGATCCTCTGCTGTTCACCGCCGGACATCGTGTTTAACCGGCTGTTTTTCTTCGAGGACATTCCCACCAGCTCGATCAGCTCCAGGGCCTTCTCCCTCTTCTTTTTGGTGTCGGTGAGGTGCATCGGCAGCATGATATTTTCCAGCGCTGAGAGGTATGGCAGGAGGTTTCTCCCGTTGTTCTGCCACACAAACCCCACGGTGTCGCGCTTGTAGCTCACAAGCTGCCGCTCGTTCATCTGGAAAAGGTTTTTGCCGTCCACATGCAGCGCCCCTGCGCTGGGGCGGTCCAGCCCGCCGATCATGTTCAAGAAGGTTGATTTCCCGCTCCCGCTGTTGCCGATCAGCGCAGTCAGCTCTCCCGTCTCCACTACAAGGTCGAGCCCCTGCAGCGCAAGCACCTCCGTCTGCTTTGACTTGTATATTTTTACCAGGCCGTCCGCCTGTATCATTGCTTCTGCCATATCCGCTCCCCGTTCTGCAACTCGATCATGACATCCCCTGCATCCATCAGGCCGGTGTCGTGCGTCGTCATGAGGATGGTCACGCCCTCCTCC
This sequence comes from uncultured Lachnobacterium sp., assembly GCA_964575245.1. Classification (GTDB taxonomy): domain Bacteria; phylum Bacillota; class Clostridia; order Lachnospirales; family Lachnospiraceae; genus Roseburia. Next base: position 2,110 of record CAZNQZ010000019.1, read on the forward strand.
TCTGTCATCCGCTTGAACAGCTCCACGACCTCCGCCGCCATCCCGCTGTCCAGCTCCGCGGTCGGCTCATCCGCAAAGAGGATCTCGGGCCGGTGCGCCATCGCCCGCGCGATCGCCACGCGCTGCTGCTCGCCGCCGGACATCTCCGCCGGCATGTGTTTCATCCGGGCCCCGAGGCCGACGAGCTTCAGACAGGACTCCACACGCTCTCTCCTCCCCTGCCGCACCCCTGCCATGCGCAGGGAGAACTCCACGTTCTGGTAGGCGTTCATGGTCGGGATCAGCGACACGGCCTGAAAGACAAAGCCGAATTTTTTCCGCCTGAGCTTTTCGCGCTCCCGCTCCGAGAGCTTTGTGATGTCCTTCCCCGCAATCAATACGTTTCCGGAGGTCGGCATATCCAGCGCGCCGACAATATTCATGAGTGTCGTCTTCCCCGAACCGGAGCGCCCCTTCAATATGGCAAGCGCCCCCTTTGGCACCTGAGCGTCGATGTCCTTTAATGCCTGGAACTCGCCGCCGCTGACCGGGAAGATACGGTTTATTTTGTTGATTTCTATAATATTATCCATATCAGATTCCTTCCCTTATGGAACATCAGCTCATGCAAAATTTGCCTTCGGCAAATGAGCTGACGCTGCATGTCAAGTTTTCTGTGGAAAACTTGACACATTCTATTCCTCCCCGAGCTTGAGCGCCTTCGCCACGTTCAACCGGAACACGATTCCGGTGATGACCAGAAGGCAGACAATCATCACGATGGCCGTCACGCCATAGAGCCGCAACAGGTCGCTTACGTCCGTGATCAGCTTCATCGGCAGCACCTGATCCGCCGCCGCATAGGAATTCTGCAGGATCGGCACGAACATATCCGAGGAGATGGTTCCGATCACAATCCCGGAGATCACCGAGAAGATCCCCGAAAAAATCTGCTCCAGAATCAGCATAAAGAAGAGCTCCCCCTTGTGCATGCCCCCCGCCCTGAGCACGCCGAAAATCATCTCGCGCGAGCGGATGGACATGATCCAGTAGATCAGATAGCCCACCGCACACAACAGGATGGTCACGATAAAGCTCAGCGTCAGAATGCCGTTGGTTCCCTGCAGGAGCGGGTCCTTCAGCACGTTGTCGATGTCCCTGTGCCGGTCCGTGTACCTCCTGACCCGCACGTCCTTCTCGTCAATCCACTGATAGAAAAAGTCGGTATCTCCCTCCTCCTCTGCGGTGATCCACACCTGATAGGGCGTGACACCCCAGCGCCGCTGCAGCTCGCCCAGATTGGCGACCAGCAGGTAATTCTGCGTCGAGGAGACGGCCCCGTCCGCGTTCAGCTGTGCCGTGGAAGGCCGGTAGCCGGGCCAATAGTCGATAAAATCAAGCACTGTTCCCGTCGCCTCAAAGCCCTCTCTGCTTTTAAAGCTGACCTTGTCCCCTTCCTTTAAGTCAAACTCCGCCCGCATGTTTGAGGAGACGAGCACGCCCTCCGGATTCACGGCCAGCTTGTTCAGATAGGTATAATAGTGCTGGGGAAGAAGCCCGTTCGCCAGCTGCGTGTTCTGCCCGAACTCCTTCGTGTTGATGCCCATGACGGTCAGCGGCTGGCTGTTGTTTCCGCCCAGCGCAAGCTTTGCCCCGTCGTCATAAATCACCTTGGTATAGCTCTCGGCCCCGTCCAGAGCGGAATATTTGCCGAAATCCGGCTCATTGTACTGAAATTCCACCTTCTCCCCGGAGGCGCCCGCGGCGAAGGCGGAGTTGTCGGTCCACACCTCCTGCACGATCAGATCCGCGCCGTCCAGGTACTCCCGGTTCTCCCGCGCGTTCTGTAAAATGGTGCGCGCCACCGTGGCGTGGAACATGCCGAGGGAGATCGTAAGGATCATAAACAGCATGATAAACTGCTGTTTCCTGCCGTTTTTGATGGTTTCCATCAGGGATGCGTATGCCGCCGGGCCCCAAAGGGATTTTCCCACCCAGTAGATGAAGCGCACCAGAAGGCGCTGCACGCGCAGCGTCAGCATTCCGACTCCCAGGATAAACAGTGAGGAGCTGACATAGAGGAGCGGATCCATGGACTCTCCGCTCAGCACGCGCTCGGCCATCGCCTCCGCGCTGGAGGAGTAGGTGTAGTAGCCGTAGAGCGAGATTCCCAGAAAAATGACGTCCAGGAAGATCCGCTCCCACCAGGAGGGCTTTCCCACTGCCCTCTGCTGCTTGAGCTTGACGATCGACGTCTTGCTGTGTCCCACCGCCGGAAGCGTCATGATGACGATACAGCAGGCAAGGGCCGCCGCCAGATAGAGGAAGGCATCCCCGGTGTACTGAATCACGAGCCTGCGTCTGAAATTAAACTGCAGGAAATTTTCCGCCGACCCGAGCAGCTTGCAGAACAGGGCGCCCAGCGGAAGTCCCGCGGCTCCTCCGAGGAGTGCCAGAAAGATGCTCTGATACAGGTACAGAAGAAAAATCTGCCGTCTGGAGGCCCCCCTGGACTTTAACACGGAGATCTCGTTGCGCTCCATCTCGTACATCTGTGTGGAGATCATCATGAGAAAGGCGCACAGCATAATTAACACCGGGATCTGCAGGATAAACAGGGTCGCGTTGATCCTTGTGCGCTTTGCCACATAGCTGTCGAGTACCTGCCGGTACGCGGGCTCCCCCATGGTACCCCGCATACTGCTCTTCTCCAGAAGCTCCTTCGTGGTTTCCCGCGTGTAATCCACCTGGGCCGCAGTCAGCTCTTCATATTCAAACAGGACATAATAACAGCAGGTGATGTTGAATCTGCCCGCGTTATCCCCCGTAAAACAGCGCTTGAACACGGCTTCGTCCATCAGGCAGACGTCCTCCATCTCGTCCGGCCTTGTCTGCCAGTAGAAGTCGTCGCTGTCCTCCTCGGCGAACACGCCGGTGATGACAAGGCGCAGGGGATTTCCGTCCGCGTCCTTTAACCGGTCGAACTCGATCTCCTCGCCGACCAGCAGATTCTGCCTCACAAGCGCCGCCTCGCTGACCACGACCTCGAGGGCGCCGCTCTCCGAGACTCCGTCCTCCGAGTACATCTCCCCGGAGAGGATCTTCGCGTGATCCCGCAGGTTGGACAGAAAACCGGGGCGCAGGCTAAACTGCCCCTCCCGCCCGCGCTCCATCAGGGAGTGCGCCGTAGCCTTCGCCACACTGTAGTAGAGCACGACCATTTTTTCGCTGGTCCCCAGCCGTTCGTTCAGCCCGTAGGCAAACTGCTCGACGCTGTCCATCGCCTTGCCGCCGGGGTCCTGCTGGGAGATCGTCCGCAGCGGGAAGAGCGCCGGCCACTCCCCGTTCTCCTGCAGGTAATTGTTAAATTCGTCCTGCAGCATGCGGTTGTACGCGGCATTGCGGTACAGCGGAAAGCAGACCACGGTCGCCGTCAGAAGAATACAGCCCAGAAGCAGGCAGACCACCATCCATTTTTTGTGCCATAACTTTTGTAACATTACTCCAAGCATAGATTCATTCCCTCTTCCAATCCTTCCAGTACCCAGAAGCTCGTCAGGTCATAGCCCCCCGCAATAAAGCTCTGGGGCCGTACCGTCCCATCCGCCTCCCTGACATACACGTAATAGTTTCCCTCGGTGGTCCACACGGCGCTCTTTGGGATGATCAGAACATTGTCCATCCTTCTCGTCTGCGCGGTAATTTTATAGGTCGCCCGCATCAGAAAGCCCATCGGGTCAATCGCGGCCACGGCGGACAGCTGGTCCGTCACCTCCTTCGGCAGCCGGATATAGGTGTTCTCCTTTACGAGCCTCGGGGACATCCCCATCTCGGTGGCAGTCACCACGGTGCCCTCGACCTCCCCGGTTTTGAGATCCTGCGTGGTGTAGCTCACCTTGACTGTGTTGCCCAGGACAAGCAGTTTTTTCTCATCCCGCACAGTGATAAAGCTCCTGGACTCGTCCGCCACGGATGCCACAAGCTCATTCGCCCCGATCACACCGTTTTTCTGCACGTCCGCCAGCCAGACGACAATGCCGCCGACCTTTGTCCTTATCTCCGTCTCCGTGTAATCCTCCCGGATCGCGGCGATCTCCTCCTTCAGCGCGGTGATCGCTTCTCTCCGCCGCTCAGCCTCCGCGCTGTCCCCCGCTTTGACCGCGTCTCTCAGGCGCTCCTGATGGCGGCTCAGCTCCTTTTGTTTTTCGTAGAGCGCCACCTCATCTCCCTCCACGGTAACGGTCGCGATCACGTCTCCCGCCCTGACGCTGGAGAAGGGCTGCACCTGATATTCCACAAGGCGGACCGTCCCGTATTGAATGGGGTTTGTCACGATGTCCATCATCGGATAGCCCATACGCCCCTCCGCCTCAAACTCGGTGTAGAAGGATCCCCGCGAGACCGTGGCAGTCTTGGAGCCGTATGCCCGGTTCTCGGTCAAAAGCACTTCATCCCCCTCGGACAGGCCCTCGGTGATCTCGGTGTAGGTGCCGTCGCTCTCCCCGATGCGAACGCGCACCGCCGTGGATTTTCCCCCCTCATAGCGGTAGACGAACCGCCCGGTCTCGTCTCTGCGCACCGCGTTCTTTGGGACAGAGAGCACATGCTCCATCCTGCTGTTAATCTCCGCAATCACGGCAAAATCGCCCTCTTTGACCTCGTCCTTCGCGTCCTCAATCAGAAACGAGGAGTACACGGCGCCGTTCTGGCTCAGCAGGCGGTTGTACTCGACGGTGTCCATCGGCTGATAGGTGGCCTCGTAGCGCTTCCCGTTGATAAAGGCGTAAAACTCCTCGCACTTTTTGAGCTCCGTCTGGCTCACATAGGTGCAGCGGATCATCTTTTTGCTGCTGTCCGCCACGGCAATCAAAGGTGTGTTCGCGTTGATCCAGCTCCCCGGCATCATCTCTCCCGCCGAGACGACCGTGCCGCTGCCCGCGGCGCGCAGCTCGTAGGATTTGTGCTGCTCCTTCATGCGCGCAAGCTGTTTCCCGCTGTTGGCGGACTCCATCTCGTAGAGCTCCCGCTCCTGCCTCGCCTTCATCTGATTCTGCTCAATGCGCAGCCTACAGGCCGCAATCTGGTTTTCCAGCCGTACTGCGAGCTCCTCTGAGCCGCTCCCCAGCGCCTTTTTCTGGGCGTTCAGCTCCGCGATCTCATCCTCAATTCCCGCGACTGCATCCCGGTAGCCCTTCTGCCCCTCCTCGTAAGCTTCCTTTGACAGGCGGATGGATTCCTCCAGGCGCTCAATGCTGTCCGCGAGCTGGCTGTCGTCCGCCCGAAGCAGCAGGGTTCCGCTCTCCACCTCCTCTCCCGGCGCCACCAGACACTCGTCCAGCGCCGCGCTGACAGGCAGTGCGTACTCAGTGACGGCGGGGTATACAAAGCCGGATAAAACCTTGTAATTGTATAGGTTCCGGTATGCTGCCCGCTCGGTGTTCGCCAGTGTGGCCACCGGCTCAAGGAGCTCGATTTCCTGTGTGTCCTGCATCACCGGCGCGCTGCCGCAGCCCGCGGCCTGTACCAGGATGCTGAGTATAACAGCGATTGCAATCCTTCTGTTCTTCTTCATTTTAATATTACCCTATCCCCCTCTTGTAAGCCGTCCGTAATCTCCACATAGGTGTCGCCGTGAAGCCCCGTGGTGATCCACTGCAGTTCCCGCACACCGCCGTCTCCGAGCACATAGACAAACGCCTTTCCGTCCGCCTCGTGCACCACGTCGCCGGGAACCGCGAGGACCTGGTTCCTCTCGGACAGATTCAGCGTGATGGTTCCCGTGCGCCCCACCTCCAGCTCGACGCTCCCGTTCTCATCCGCGAAGGTGAAATACATCTCCTCTCCCCAGGTGTCGCGCTGATAGGGGATGATCTCGTAGGTTCCCGCACCCGTACCGGTTGAGATCTTCATCTCAAAGGTTTTCTGGTCCTGGAAATAATCCATGTACTCCGTCTCCTTTGTGACAAACACGCTGTGGCTGTCGTCGATCACCTTGATTACGACCTCGCCCGCCTTGGACCATGAGCCCTCCAGCCCATCCCTGATATAGGAGACAGTGCCGTCCATCCCCGCGCGGAGATAGGATTTCTCCTTTTCCGCCTGCAGATTTTTCAGGCGCATATTCCCGGCCTCCAGGTCGTCCTGACAGTCCTCGATCCGGTAGCGGTACTGCCGGTCCAGCTCCTCAAGCGCGCTTTTTCTCGCCGTCTCCGACGCGGAGGACGCCCGGTACTGCTGGTTTAAGATCCGGGTCTCCATGCTTTTGCTCTCGCTCATATGCGAGAGCATGAGCTCATTGTAGCGGATCTGATGCTGCAGGCTCTCGATCTCCGCGTCGATGCTGTCCGTCACCAGCTCCGCGAGAAGCTGGCCCTTTGTCACGGCATCCCCCTTTTGCACATGGACCTTCGCGATCTCCCTGCTGTCCGGCTCAAAGGCGAGCTGCTCGTCGTTGACCTGCCGGTACTCGCAGCGTATGTCGTGGCTCAACAGCACATCCTCCACCGTCACCGCCACCAGCGTGTAGTTGGCCTGCTCGTCCTTTTCGAGGATCACCGGGTCATCGCTGCTTTCCACGCTCCGGGCGCAGCCCGACAACAGCGCGGCTGCGGCGAGGATCACCGCTCTCTTTCTCATTGTTTTTGCTGTACTCTTCAACATGACAAACTCCTGACAATTTATTCTTTACAATTTCCGGTCCGCGCGGCATAATAGACAAAGAAAACCTGTTTTCCAAAGAAAGGCGGTATCTCTATGCTAAAAAAAATGATAGTCATCTGGATCGGAATGATCTTCCTGTTACTCGATACGAAGCTGGACGGAATCATACCCTATCCGGCGTTTGAACCCTTCGAGAACAGTGCGCCCGAGACGGTGGACATGATCATCGGCCACCTGATCGGGGACTCGGTGAAGATTGACCTCTTCTCCGACATCATCGGCGCTCTCCTGATCCTGATCTCCGCCAGCGCCATCGTGAAACAAAACATGAAGCTGCTCACCGCGGCGGAGCAGGAGCGGGGAAAACTCCCCCTCGTCTACAAGCTGATGAAGAAAAACCGGCGGGCCTTCCGCGCCTTCGTGCTCGGAATCCTCACGCTCATTCTCTACAGCGGCTACCAGCTCATGCCCTTTGTGTTAAACGGCGAGCCGCGCTACCAGATCGGCTATTTCTGGTATATTATCGTCATATTTCTCAAGTGCCTCACCTTTATAGAGGCGGGCCTCATGTGCTGCGACGCCCAGGAGAGCGTCCAGAACCACATGTATAACAATGTGGTCACGATCTTTGTTCTCCTGTCCGCCTTTGCCGGCTTTGTCCGCGCCATGTCGTATTTCTACAACCTGCCGGGGACGACGGCTGCCTACTACGCGGTGCAGATCTTCTTCGGCGCAATCGCCGCCGTCATGTACTGGAGGCATTGGGACGACATCCGGGAGGGAGCGGCCTGACCGTCTCCTCTCACCTGACGACCACCGTCGTCTCAACCTCTATCAACGCATCCCTGACATCCAGTTCCTCCGTCACGTCCAGTCTCGGCTCCCCGTCCGCGTCGAAATGCACCCGGCGGATGCCGCTGCTGCGCACGCCCTCCGTGCCCGGCCTCGCGTGATAGGTGTTCCAGACAACGCCTTCCTCATCCGTCACATAGGCATTGTGCCCGGTTCCGTACTCTCCCTCCACACTACGGGAGGTAAGGATCGGGTAATTTTTTTTGTGCCAGTTTTCGCGAACCAAAAGATCCATGCCCCGCTTGACCGACAGCAGGCCCACCACATAGGAGGTGTCCACCGCCGCCGCGGAGAAGGTCAGATAGAGCATATCCCCGCGCATCAGCGCATAGGGCCCCTCCTCGACGAAGGTGTGGTTGTTGCCCCAGCCGTAATCCGGCTTGGACAAAAGCACCGGGTCGGTCAGAAGCCGCCAGGGCTCTTTGGGGTCGAGCTTTGCAATGTAGAGCCACGCGCCCAGATCCTTCGGCAGAAACTGCCTCTGTGACCACACCACATAGTAGCTGCCCTCCCAGAGGAAACAGGTCATGTCGAGAGTGATGACCTCCCCGGCTTTGCAGAGCTCGCTTCCGTCCTTTCGCACAATGCGCCTCGGCCTTGACCAGTCTGTGCGGCACGCGGGATTTCCGCCCTCCCTCAGCTCCATCAGACAGCTCTCCTCCCAGAAAAATTCACCGGTGGTCGCCGCGTGGAAGATGTAGAGCCGTCCGTCGATCTCGTGAAACTCCGGCGCCCACAGAAGGCCCCCGATCTCCGGGTAGGTGGAGGAATCCAGGATCAGTGTCTCCTCCGCGTCCACAAGGCCCTCCAGCGAATCCGCCCCGCGGATATAGAGGGTGTGATTGTCGTCCGCGTCGTTGGTGGCGATAAAGTAATACCGGCCCTCCCAGCGGCACACACAGGGGTCCGCCCGGTTGTATGCCACCGGGAACGGGAAATGTGCACGGCGCACTCTCCCGCCTACGCGGTATGTGCCCTTCTCGGTGAAATCAATATCCGGGATCTCCCAGTCCACCCGCTTTTCCACCGTGGTTCCGTCGCTGTAGCGGGCCAGAGCCCGACAGCTCTCCAGCGCCGCAATCAGTGTTTCCCGATCAGCCGCCTCGACGGCTTCGGGCACGTCTACGGAGAGGTTGACCGGAGTCAAGAGCTTCTTTTTCAGGTAATCCGCCTCCCCGTCTGTGATGCGCAGGGCGCTGCAGGGCACAATGCCCTCAATCTGTGCACAGGCCTCCCGGTCAAAACCGACCGTCTCCACAGACGCAGGAAAGGCGGCAGGCCCCGCCTCGTCCTCCGCCCGCTCCTCCAGACGCAGACTTCGGATATCCGCCGTATACCCCGAATGCCAGTTTCCCCCTGTCCGCCACCACAGGCGGTAGCGGTCCTCTCCCTCGATATAATTGCAGCAGACTGCCTCAATGGTCTGAGAGTCCAATGCGATCAGCCCGAGCTCCTCATAGTCAATAAAGTCGCGGGTCGCGAAGAGAATTGCGCTGCCGCGCGACTCCTCATCCGCCTCCCCGTCTCCCATGATCCGCACGGCGATGACGCCGTAGCTGCCATCCTTTGCGGAAAAAACAAATGGGCAGAGGATGCTTTTGGGATTTATGGAGCCATCCTCATTCTCCGTGGCCCGCGCGAACAGCACGCCGGAATTGTGGTTGAGCGGCGCAAACTGCCCGTCCTCCCCTGCCAGGGCCAGGTGCATGCTGTACGCCAGTCTCGGGTCGTAGAGCACATTGTCAATCGGTGTCCTCGTGTAACTCAGCAAAATGTTTGTCATAATTTTCCCCCCGCGGTTATGATTGTGTTCTATGGATAACGGCAATGTCCGACACAGCCGCCTTTGCAAACTCCTCACGGCCTTTTGCGAGACTTTTGTCCATCCTCTGCTTTGCCCCGCTCCAGACAAAGCGCGTCAGCGCGTAGTCCCCGTTTTCATAGCCGTAACCGTCCCCCTCGTCCTCGTAGAGCACGCAGGAGGCATCCTCTCCGCAGACCAGAAGCCGTATGTCCGCGCGCTCGTTTGCATACTGCACGGAATTGCCCAGCGGAAGAATGGAGCCCTCCCGCACAAAGAGCGGAATCCGCTCCAGCGGAGCCTCCGCCTCAATCCACTGGCCTCCCCCAAAGTACTGCCCCGTCCAGTAATCATACCAGCCCACGCCCTGCGGAAGATAGACGTACCGCGTCCGCTTCGCGTCTGAGAGTATTCCGGAGCCAGCCAGGTAATACATGGGCTGTGTGACCGGGCAGACCATCAGGGCGTCCCCGAACATATACTGATCCGCGATCTCATGCAGCGCGGGGTCATCCCCAAACGCGAAGGCCAGCGGGCGGATGATCGACGCGTCCTCAAGCCAGGCCAGCCCGGCCAGCGTGTAAATATAGGGCATCAGCTCATACCGCAGGCGGTTGCACGCCGCAAGGGCCTCATAAAACGGATCTCCCGCCTCTCCGAACTGCCAGAGCTCGCGCCTGCAGTCCGTCCCGTGCCCGCGGAATACGGGCAGAAAACACGCCCACTGGCTCCAGCGCACATACAGCTCCCGGTAGCCCAAATCCTCAGTCGTGCCGTCGTAGCCTCCGTCCCAGTACCAGGGCGCGCCCTTTTTCACGAAAAACGCACCGATATCCGTCGTCCAGTAAGGAAGGCCGGAGGCGCAAAAATTCAGCCCCGCAGCAATCTGGCGGCGCAGCGTATCCCACGAGGCGGCGGTATCCCCCGACCAGAGCACCGTGCCGTAGCGCTGCTGTCCGGTGCAGCCGCTCCTTGTCAGGTTCATGACCCGCTTATCCGCTGAGACGGCTGAGCTTCTCTGCCCCTCATAGAGCGCGCGGGCATGAAACAGACAGTAGGCGTTTGTCATATCCGCCGGGAGATGGTTCTCCAGACTCCGGCAGTATTCATGGTACTGCGCCGACGGCTCCTGCCTCACGAAATGGTTCCACTCCGGCGTGACCGGCTCGCTGGAGTCGCACCACCACGCGTCCACGCCCCTGCTGTAGAGTGCAGTCTCCACCTGCCTCCAGTAGAGCCTGCGCCCCTCCTCAGACAGTGCGTTGTAGATTTCGCTCCCGGGCAGGAGCAGGCCCTTCTCCTTAAATTCCCGATAATCCTCACAGCCCTCGCTCATATTGGGCCAGATCGACATCATAAAGTGCACATTCTTTTCGTGGAGCGCGGCGGTCATCGCCGCAGGGTCGGGAAAACGCTTCGCATCGAAGCTCTTCTGTCCCCACTTGCCATCTTCCCAGGAACACCAGTCGAGAACAACCGCGTCCAGCCCGAGCCCTCTCCTACGGTACTCCTCTGCCACGGCAATCAGCTCCTCCGCCGTCTCGTAGCGCTCCTGCGACTGCAGATAGCCGAAGGCCCACGCCGGCAGCAGCGCCGCCTTCCCTGTCAGCCTCCGGTATCCCCGGATCACTCCGTCCATGTCCGGCCCGAGAATGAAATAATAGTCCTGCTCCCCGTCGGCCTCCGTGTAGAGATAAGAGCCGTAGGCGGTGTCCGAGAAAATCATCGGGCTGTAAGTGTCCATGAGAATGCCATAGCCCCTGCTGGACACCAGCAGAGGAACCGCGATCTTTCGGTTAGCCTGATGGAGATAGAGCGTCTGACCGCGCAGATTAAAGAGCCCCTCCTCATGCTGTCCCAGCCCGTAGAGCGCCTCCCCATCCTGCCAGTCAAGCCGGAGCCTTGTGTGAAAAAGGCTTCCGTCCTCAATTCTGTCCGCCTGGCGCACGACCACCTTTTCCCCATCGGCTGTGCGCACGCGCTCGGTTTTGACCTCGCCGCCCTCCGCCATGCGGTACACCGGAAATTCCTCCAGCTCCCTGCTGCTCTCGGCGAGCAGCGTCCTCCCCTGCGCGTCGCAGTAGGTTAAGGTCCCCTCTGCCCTGTTTATCAGGATCGTCAGCTCCGCCGTCGCAAAGGAGATCTGATCCTCCGTCTCGGAGACGCTCCAGCCACACAGGGAAGGGTTCACAATTCCCGGGCTCTCCGTCCCGGAGAACTCCTCCCTCTGCGTGTATGTAATCCTCACAATTCCCGGCTCCTTCGCCGTCAGGCGGTATCTGCCCGCCTCAGAACTCAGATAAAGACTGCCCTTCCCCATCTCACAGCCGGTAATCCGGCGGCTTTTGGGCATAATCGCAGACAGCATCCTGCACCCCCTTTCAGCGGAACAGCACACAGTTGCCGCTCTCCCTGTAATACCTTACCCTCTCCTCCAGCGCCGCGCGCTCGCAGCCGAGCCGCGCGGCAAGACAGTCCATACACAAAAACCGGTCTGCATTTCTGGAGACCAGTTTCATGTATATGCCTCTGTCGTCCGCAGAGAGCGCTGCCTGACACGCAGTGCAGCGCCCTTCCTGTCCGTCCACGGATTACACCAGCCGTCCGCGCAGGATCAGACAATCGTGTGCGTCCACCGTCACCGCCAGACGCTCCTGATAGGTCCCGAAGTCCTTGTCCTCCCAGCAGTCATAAAACGAAAGCTTCCTGCCGGACGCATATGAAATTCCCATATCCCAGAACTGCAGGGATATCTCCCTCCTGTCGTCGCTCAGATTGAAAAAGCCCACGGCGAGCTCGCCGTCCTGCAGCACCTTGACAAGGATGAACACCTCGTTGGTCTGGAACCACTGGGGCTCCGGCTTTACGCGGTAGCACCCCCGCGCCTCTGCATCCTGATTGATCGCGATCAGTCTCGGATTCTTTAAAATCTTCTCCGTCTCTTCGTCCGCCTTTCGCAGGTCACACCCGATCATGAGCGGGGAGCCCATCAGGCACCACAGGCTGAAATGCGTCTTGTACTCCGTCTGGGTACAGCCGCCGATCTTGCCGATAAAGTCGTTGTTGCTGCCCCCGAACATGCCGACCACCAGCATGTCCATATCGTTGTGGCAGAAGTTCCCCGTGAAGGCGCTCTTCTCGATCTGGGAGATCGCGATATTTTTGATCGAGCCCCAGTTGTCCTGAATGTCGCCGGTGGAGCGGTACATGTGCGCGCCGGAGGAGCGAATCCAGTCGTGCACGCCGTCCGCGCCCCAGTTGCAGGCGGAAAAGAGGATATCCCTCCCGCAGTTTTTGAGCGCGAGGCTCATGCGGCGGTACAATAGCTCTCCGTCCATATTCCTCGGCTTAAAGCAGTAATCGTATTTCAGGTAGTCCACGCCCCACTCCGCAAACTGCGCGGCGTCGGAAAATTCGTGCTCAAAGCTGCCGGGATAGCCCGCGCAGGTGTGGGTGCCCGCACAGGAATACATGCCGAATTTCAGGC
>CAZNQZ010000020.1:0-14536 GCA_964575245.1 uncultured Lachnobacterium sp.
TCTCATCAAACGCGGTGATAAAAATAATCGGGATATCCCGGTACTCAGGGTCATCCTTTAAAATCCGGCACAGCTCATACCCGTCCATCTCCGGCATGGAGACATCCGAAAGAATGAGCTGAGGTTTGCGCTGGCGAATGATGGAGAGCGCCTGAACGCCATTCTCCGCGAGAATCGGTTGCAGCCCCATACTCACAATGATATGTTCCAATATCGTTCGGTTGGCTTCCACATCGTCCACGATGAGAATCCACACGCGGTCTCTTTTGTCCATACGAACTTCACCAGCCTGACAATAATTCTGAGAGGGTCTGATGGGAACCGATTGTTTTCTCGTAATCACCCTTTTGAACGGACATTTTAAGCCTCAGCATGGCGGAGCGAATCTCCTGCGGCGCGCCGGTAGTCAGCTGCCTCACCACCTCCATAAAGCTCTCCGCCTTTTCCCAGTTGTCCATCTCCACCGCGAGCACCAGCTTTGACATCATATCCTCAAGCTCTGCCCGGTTTTCCTTCGTACCGAACTGATAGAGCTCCTCCTGTGTCTGCCCCTCGTCCAGATAGCTGGCATGGCGCTCGTCGATGTGCGAGGAAACCTCAGCAGCCATATCCTCCGGCACATCGACCCAGACGGAAAAGGTAAAGCTCGTTCCCTTGTTTTTGACACTCTCCACATTGATTGTGCCGCCCATCAGGGTCACAAGCTGTCTGCTGATATTCAGGCCGAGACCCGTCCCGCCGAATTTGCGTGACACAGAGGCGTCCACCTGCGAAAAGCTCTTAAACAGTTTATCCATATCCGCCCTGTCAATGCCGATGCCGGTATCGTTGACGATAAAAAACAGCTCCAGCCGGTTCTGCCGGTGCGCCGTCATGAGCACCTCCAGCGAGATCCTGCCGACGGGCGTGAATTTGCAGGCGTTTGAGAGCAGATTGTTCAATATCTGTACGATCCGAAGCTCATCCCCGACGATCCGTTCCGGAATCTCGGGGGAAACCGTCACAAAGAACTGCAACCCCTTTTCGACGATCTTGGGAGTATGGTTCGACTTCACATAATCAATCATGCCGCGGAAGTCAAACTCGCGGCTTTCCAGCGTGAACTTTCCCGCCTCCAGCTTGGAAAAGTCGAGAATATTGTTGATCAGGCTGTTCATGTCGTTACATCCGCGCTCAATCAGATGCAAAAGCTCCAGAGGGCGTGTCTCTTTTACCTCCTCCAGCAGAATGCGGGTATTGCCCAGTATCCCGTTCACCGGCGTGCGCAGCTCGTGCGTCACATTTGCCACAAATTCGGATTTGACCTTCGCGGCCTCCGCGGCTTCCTGTTCCACCTGAGCGATTTTGCGCTCCAAAAACAGCTCGCTGGAGACATCGAAGGCAAAACAGACATTCTCGTGCATCGGCAGCCCACTGTGCAGATACCGCAGCTTCACGTAAAAACAGGTCTTGTTTTTACGGTAGACCGGCACCGGCTTCTCAATATCACCGTAAGGGAGCTCCGTCTCAAAACCATTCAAGGTCTGCTCAAAGACCCCGGGAAACAGCTCGCTGATATGCAGGCCGAGAAGACCCTCCGGATACTGCAGCGCTCTCTTTGCGGCCGGGTTGGTATGTGTGACCAAGCCGTGGGAGTCAAAGGAAATGCTCATCTCCCGCGTATACTGTTCAAAAAAGTCAAGTACCTGCGAATCCATCCGGCACCTCTCTCAATAATCCCCAAGAAGGTCATGCCGTATTGCGGCATGACCTTACCTGCTTTACCGAAATCCGCTTGAATTTCTAGTATTTACCAAATTCCCCATCCAGGGAAATGATCTGCTCGTTATGGCTGTTCCCCGAAGGGCGGCGATAACCGGCATCCAGATCCGACGCGGAATCGTCACTTGAAGATGACAGCTTAAAGTGAGCAACAAGCGTGCGCAGATTTGCCGCCTGAGAGGACAGCTCCGCACTGGAAGCCGCGCACTGTTCGCTGGTCGCCGAATTCGTCTGTACCACCTGGGATACCTGGGATATCGCCTGATCCACCTGGGATACCGCAGTCGCCTGCTCGTTGGATGCGGATGCGATGGCGCCGATCAGATCCACAATCCGGTCAATGGAACCCACAATCTCGTCCAGAGACTTGGCTGTAGCCTCCGCAATCTGCGTACCGTTGCTGACCTTGCGGATGGTGTCCTCAATTATCTCCGCGGTTTCACTTGCCGCAGAAGCACTCTTGGCAGCCAGGTTGCGTACCTCCTCCGCGACAACCGCAAAGCCCTTGCCGTGTACGCCGGCTCTTGCAGCCTCAACCGCCGCGTTCAATGCCAGAATGTTCGTCTGGAATGCAATGCTGTCAATCGTCTTTAAGATCTTGGAGATCGTCTCGGAGGACTCGTTAATATCGTTCATGGCTCCGATCAGTGACTTCATCTGATCGTTGCCCGTCTCTGCCATATCTTTTACGCTGATTACGCGCTCGTTCGCCTCATTTGCCTGTGTTGCATTCGTCTTGGTGTGCTGCGAGATCTCATTCATGGATGCGGTAACTTCCTCGAGCGCACTCGCCTGCTCGGTAGCACCCTGCGCGAGCGCCTGACTCGCGGCCGCCACTTCGTCGGCCCCCACCGTCACCTGCATGGTAGAATCCTTCACGTTGCTGAGGATGCTGTCGTTGTCCTTCACCAGCAGGCTCAGGGCGTTGCCAAGCAGATCCTCCGCGCTCCGCGGCTGTACAGCAACGGTCAGATTACCCTCTGCAATTTCGTCTGCAATCTCGGCCTGCGCACGGATGGATGCCGCCATCTCCAGGAAATTATCCATCAATATGCCCAGATCATCGTTGGAAACCTTGTGCAGCTCGACATCCACATCGCCCTTTGCAAGCTTCTTGGCCGCTGCGGAGAGCTGTGCAACCGGGTTGCTGATTGCGCGGATCAGGGTGACGCTGTAAAGCATTGCGACCACTGCGCCAATCACGCAGATTACCGCAATCAGCATAATCAAAAACGTTACTTCACTGCTGATCGATTTGTTTTTGGCTTCGGACTCCTGCTTCATCTCATCTACAACCGCTATAATCGCATTGTTTGCTTCGGCTGCGGCGGGAGCACATTCTTTGTCCACCACCTGCATCGCATCCGCCGTTTTTCCTTCCGTCAGAAGGCTGTAAAGCTTATCCAGCGAAGCCCTGAATTCGTTCAAGGATTTGACCGCAAGATCGTAATCGTTTCTGATGCTTGTCTTTTGAACCTCCGATAACACTTTCTCAAACTCATCCAGATGCAAAAAAGCGTCATCAAAGGATGCAACGGCATTCTTATAGCTCTCATCCTGCTTTGCGCGGTCATCTGCATACATGTAAGCCAGATTGCGGATCTGCACGC
Source organism: uncultured Lachnobacterium sp. (assembly GCA_964575245.1). Classification (GTDB taxonomy): domain Bacteria; phylum Bacillota; class Clostridia; order Lachnospirales; family Lachnospiraceae; genus Roseburia. The sequence continues at coordinate 3,372 of CAZNQZ010000020.1, forward strand.
GGACACAATTGAAGGAGTTCATGGCATCCACGATATCAATCTGCCCCTGTCCATAGACGGTATACAGCTGTTTGCGCGAATCATTGACGCGTTTCGCCACTGTTGCTCCAATGATTGAGACCGCAATCAGGACAATCTCAAGAATAATGGCAAACATTGTGAGCTTTCCCTTCACGGTCATGGAACGTTTTTCTTTTTTCATTGTACTTTGTCCTCCTACTCTTCTTTGACGCTTTGTGATGTCTCAGCCAGCTCTAACGCCTCGTCCGAAATCAGCTTCCACGGGTCAAGCAGCAGCTTCACCCCATGCTCCTCTGTTCTGGCCAGACCATATACGTACTTGTTTTTTTCGCTGCCCATCTTGTCGATCGCCGGCGGCGCAATAACCGTTGTCTCATCGATCATGATGGTTTCCTCAATCCGTTCCACAATCAGTCCCACCATCATTTCCTTCAGGTTGAGAAGGATGATGCAGGTTCGGTCCGTGTACTCCGCCGGCTCCATGCGGAAACGTGTCCGGACATCGATCACCGGGATGATTTTTCCGCGGACATTGACAAGCCCCTTGATATAGTCCTCAACCTCGGGAATCGGTGTGATCGGCGGTATGACAATAATCTCCTTCACATAATCAATACTGATCCCGAAACTCTCCCGGCCTGTCTGAAACGTCATGAACATCCCCTTTTGGGAGCTGTCCTCCTGGACCTCAATATTCTGTTCTTCGTTCTCCATGCGTTACCTCCTTTCCTCCTCTATTCCCTCTTCCGGTAAACTGACGGCTGTACATACTGGAACTGTATTTTGTCTTTATCTAATGACTCTGTCGTGCCGATGAAGAGATATCCCCCCGGCTCCATCTGGTCGTAAATCCGGTTGACCAGACGGTATTTGACATCATCCTGAAAATAAATCATCACATTCCGCAGAAACACCACATGCAGCTTTTTGCGGAACGGCAGCGGATCCATCAGGTTCAGCCTGCGGAAAATCAGCTCGGCCTTGAGCTTGTCAGTTACCATGCACTCATCCTCGCTGATCGAATGAAAATAGCTGCGCTTCCACTTCTCCGGAAGCGGTGCGACCGCCTCCTTTAAATACACGCCGCGCACCGCGTGCTCCAGCACGCGCGTAGAGATATCCGTTGCGAGAACCCGGGTATCCCACGCCGCTTTGTGCAGCCCGAAATAGTCCAGCAAAACCATAGCGATGGTATACGGCTCCTCCCCTGTGGAAGAGGCGCCGCACCAGATTCTTAAATCCTTCGATCGGTCAAGCTTTCTCTCCCAATAGGGCAGAACAATTTTGGCCATATACTCGAAATGAATTGGCTCCCGCCAGAAAAAAGTATGGTTTGTGGTCAAAACATTGATCAGCTTTTCCGCCTCGTCGCCCTGAATGTTCTGCTCCACCTTATTCATGAATTCGTCTAAACTGTTGTAGCCGCTGCGGAGAATGTAGGATTCGAGCCTTCCGTTGACCAGTGTCTTTTTTTGGCTTAAATCAATGCCGTAATGCTGTTTCACATAGATCACGATCCGTTTAAACTCGCTATCTTTCAGCACTCGCGCATCCTCTCCTTTTCTCTTGTTGTCAAATAAATATAAATCTACACATCTTGTAGATCTAACCCATATTTCATACTATATGATGTGCCAATCTTTGTCAACACCTTATTCATAATTTTTTTAGATTTTTTTTATCTCTGTGAGCCCTCCCAGCAGAATTCCGAGGTTATCGGAATAGATTTTTGCGAACTGCTCCATGGGGAGCGGGTTCGTGCCCAGTCCCGCCTCCACCGTGTAGCCGGGACGGTCGTAGGCTTCGATGAACCAGTCCTTGTAGCCCGCGTAGCCGGAGGCGCGGGGCGTCTCCTCCACCTGATAGCCGCTCACCTGAGAGAAATAACGGGCAATGCGGTAGGAGTTTTCAGGCTCGTAATTCAGATATTTCCAGTAGATCACCTCGCCCTGGGTGTGGTATGCGATGATCAGCTGAAAATCGTGCTCTCTCGTGAACACATACATCGCGCGGCTCTCGGGCGCGGTGAGGGGCGCCATCCCCACGTAATCCCTCGGGGCCGGCCGGTTGTAGCCCTGCGCGAATTTGATCTCCTTCGCAAGCTCCCACCCGGCAGGAAACTGGAGGTTTAAATCCACGCCCTCAATGTTCGCCTTCCATCCGTCCGGAAAGGGAATGTCCGGATACTGCGCGGCGATCCTTCTCGCATACTGGTAGGACTCTCCCCTCGTCAGCGCGCCGTTGACCAGATCCACCCCGTCCGGGTTCACCATCGGCACGAGGTACAGGGTGCAGGCTTCAAAGAGCAGTCTCGGCACGACTCCCTGTATGTCCGTGCCGTCGGCGTATGCCTGCATCATCTGCTCGGCAAATTTGAGCAGAACCGGTGTCGTGATACTTTCATTCGCGTGAAACGAAGCATTGTAGCACACCTGAAGGGGTCCTGTCCCCAGCCGCAGGTACAGGATATCCTTTCCCATCACGCTCCTTCCGATCGTCCCTGCCTCCAGATCCGGATACTTCTCCAGCAGCCTTCTCACGGCATTCGCCATGATCTCATAGGTGTATTTCACGTCGGTGGGTACGATTTCCGTTCCCATTGTGGTCTGATCCGCCATTTTACTTCCGCCTCGTCTGTGTCTTTTTCATATATAGAATACGCAGCAAAAGAAAAAATGATAAAAGGGCTTGCCAAAGCTTTCCTGCTGTGCTATTATAATAGAGGTTCGTTGGTCAAGCGGCTAAGACGCCGCCCTCTCACGGCGGAAACACGGGTTCGATTCCCGTACGGACTACGAATAAGGCTCCCGGTTTCGGGAGCCTTTTATTTTCTTTCCGTTTTTCTACAGTTTCCATCAGTTCATCTGATAGTACAACCCCTTCTTCGCCATGAGCTCCTCGTGGTTCCCCTCCTCCGCAATCCCCTGGTTGGCGATGTAGAGGATACGGTCCGCGTTCCGGATCGTGGAGAGCCGGTGCGCCACGATGAAGGCGGTCTTCTCTTTGAGCATAATGTCCAGTGCCTGCTGGATCAGCCCCTCAGTCTCCGTGTCGATGGAGCTGGTGGCCTCGTCGAGGATGACCACGGACGGATTTTTCAGAACGATCCGCGCAAAACAGATGAGCTGCTTTTCCCCGGCGGAAAGTCCCTGGCCCCGCTCATCCAGCATCTGGTTGTAGCCGTTTGCAAACTGCAGGATGCGCTCCTCGGCGTGAATGGTGCGCGCCGCCTCCATACACTCCTCGTCGGTGGCGGACGGCCGCCCGTAGCGGATGTTTTCCAGAATTGTACCCTTGAAGATGAAGGAGTCCTGCATCAGGACGCCGACTTCTCTTCGCAGGGAGTTTAACGTCACCTTGCGCACGTCCTTGCCGTCGATCCGGACAGTGCCCGACTGCACGTCGTAAAAGCGCGTCAGAAGGTTGATGACGGTCGTCTTTCCCGCTCCTGTGGGCCCCACCAGCGCGATAGTCTCCCCCGGCTTCACGTGCAGGTCAAAATCCCTGAGCACCGGAGCATTCTCCTCGTAGGCGAAATCCACATGGTCAAAGTCCACTCTTCCCTTCACGCAGCGCAGGGAAGGCGCATCCTTCTCGCTGGCGATTTCCACCGGATAGTCGATGGTGTCAAAGACCTGCTCCAGATTCGAGCTGACCTGGGCGAGCTGCTGGATGATGAAGGCGATCTGTGTCACCGGGCCGGAAAACTGGCTCATGTAGCTGGTAAATACCACTACAGTTCCCGCATCCATGGTGCTGCTGCCCCCCAGAATGAGGGCGAGCGCCACCCCGTACAAAAACAGGGTTCCGAGATTCCAGAAGATCTCCACAATGGGCGTGTTCAGCTCGTTGCGGCGCACAATCCGCATCCAGGTTCTGGCGCTGGTCATGTGCACATCCCGGTAAATCTCCTCGCTGATCTTGGAGCGGTGATAGTTTTTGATAATTTTCTCCCCCATGATCGTCTCGATCAGAAAGGCCGACCGGTTGGAAATCTTTGCGCGGTGGACCGGGAAAATTTTGCGCAGGGAAGCTCTCAGCAGCATGACAAGGGTCATCATCGGAGCGACGGTGAGCAGCACCACCAGCGTGAGCTGCGGGCTGATGCTGATCATAAAGAAAAGCACCAGAACCGTCTTTACGATATAGACCGAGAGGTTCACCAGAAAGTTGGTAAAAAAGTTTGCCAGATCGTTGATGTAATCCGTCACGCGGATGACGATTTTGCCGTCCGGCTTGGAGTCAAAATACTCAAAGGGCAGCTCCTGCAGCTTGTAAAAAATATCCTGGCGGATTTTCGCGATGACCTTATGTCCCATGATACCGGTCATGCGCTGGTGCGCAAAGGTAATCGCGATCTCCAGCGCGGCGAGCACCGCCATCCCCGCGGCCACAAGCGCCAGTTCTCTGTAATTCTCATCGACCACCACCACGTTGATAATGTGGCGCAGCAGCATCGGCGAGAGCATGGAGCACACGGCCGAAAAGAGCATGAGGAGCGCCACGGTGATCACGGTGGCACGGTACGGAAGGACGTAGCGCATGATTTTCATCATCTGCTTCACATCAATCTTTTTGCGAACCACCTCGTCCTGAAAATAAGTATTTCTCTTTGCCATTATCCCATCACCCCCAGCTCATCGTAATTGACCGTCTCGCTTCTCTGTGCCTGCTGCATGCGGTATACCTTGGCGAAATGCCCGTTTAATTTCATCAGCTCATCAAAGGTCCCCCGCTCCGCCACGGCCCCGTCCTGCATGTAAAGGATCTCGTCGCAGTGGATGACAGAGCTCAGCCGGTGGGCCGAGATAATTACAGTACGATTCTTGTAGTATGTTTCGATCTCCGCCAAAAGACGCCGCTCGGTGTTGACGTCCAGCGCGCTGGTAGAGTCATCCAGCACCAGGATCTGCGCGTCCTTGAGCAGGGCGCGGGCGATGGCCACGCGCTGCTTCTGTCCGCCGGAGATACCGAGCCCGCGCTCTCCCACGATCGTATCGTAGCTGTCCGGCAGGCCCTTGATGAAGCCGTGGGCCTGGGCGTGCTTGGCCGCCGCCACAATCTGGTCACGCTCGATGTTCGGCTCACTGTAGGCGATGTTGGAGTCGATGGTGTCCGAGAAGAGGAACACATCCTGAAATACATAGGCAAAGCAGTCCCTCAGCGCCTCCAGATCATAGGTCTTGATATTTTTTCCGTTCAGGGTGATCTCACCCTCCGTCACATCGTAGATCCGGGAGAGAGATTCCAGAAGGACGCTCTTTCCGCTTCCGGTCCCGCCGACGATCCCCAGCTTCTTTCCGTAGGGGATGTCGAGAGAGATGTCTTTGAGCACCGGATTGTCCCCCAGTGTGAGGGAGACGTGGGACAGGCGGATATCAGCCTTCACATGCTCTTCGAGCTGCTCCTCCCCGCCCACCACGGCAATCGGACAATTCATGAAGTCCAGCATTTTCTGCCCGGAGACGAGCTGCTGCTGCATCTGGAAGAGGGTGTTGTTGATCTGGGAAATATGATCCATGATCTTTAACACATAATGGCTGCAGGCCACCAGATAACCCACAAGGATATCTCCCCGGATGACCAGGATCGCCGCCACCACGATGCTTCCGATGTAGGCCGTCTGCTTGATGGTGCTGAAGATGACCTCGAATTTCGAGGATAAGCGGATCTGGCTGATATGGGATTCCTTCAGGTTTTCGTTTGCGAGATCAAATTTCTCCTCCTCCACCTTCTCATTGGTAAAGGAGCGCACCAGGCGCACCGCCTCGATATTTTCCTGCACCGTCAGATTCATGTTGGAGTTGTTCGCGCGTATTTTCTGGTAGTTTGCCCGCGCCAGCTTACGAAACCGAAGGAGCGCCACGGTAAAAAAGGGTGCAAGAAACAAAGGGATAACCAGAAACCACGGATGGATGCCCACTAAGAGCACAATGCTGACCGTCATCACAAACAGGCTGTCCATGATGTTCGGGAACATCCGGCAGAAGAGCTCCTTGAACATGATGGTGTCGGAGTTGATGGTGGTCAGCAGCTCTCCGGTGTTGTACTCGGAGATCTTTGCGCTGTCCAGCCGCATCAGCCGGTCAAAGGTCAGCATCCGCAGGTCGGTCTCCAGACCGAGTCCAAGCTTCTGGTTGCCAACATTCTTGATGTAGATGAGCGTCAGCCGGATGGCGAGCAGAAGCAGCAGTGTCGCCGCAATCGCAAAGAACAGCCGGAAGGTGTGGACCCCGCCGAAGCGGCCGTCGGTCAGAAATGCGAAGACGCCCTTTCCCGTCGGCGTATTGTCATAGAGCACATAGTCGATCAGGAGCTCGGACAACAGCGGAATAAACAAATCCGCCGTGATCGCGCAGAAACTCAAAAGCTGTATCAAAATCGCCAGAGGAAGATATTTCTTCCAGTGGGACAATCCAAATTTCAATACATTCATAGTCTTTCCCTCTCATCCTTTTCTTTTATGTTAAGCAGCGCGGCTCCCGCCGTCCAAGGGCCGATGCCCGCAATGCGGACGCCGTCCGGCTGAACGGAAAACGCAGCCTGCCCGAAGACCTCCGAAATTTCCCAGTCTCCGTCAAGGGGAACCAGATAGTCCCCCGCCGGCTGATCGAAGCCGTGGAACACCACAAGGGCCTCTCTCTCGTTCTCTCTGAGAACGGCCTGCAGTCCCTTTGGGTGCCGGATGTGCGTCACGCCCTCCCGGAATACCCGGGTTTTCCCGCGCATAAGGACAGATTCCGCCCTCTGGTAAAAGAGGATGCCCCCGGTGACGATGTCCCACTGGTCAGCGGACAGGCGTTCAATGTCCCCCGAGAGGCAGATGCGCCCCAGAAAAGCCGCGGCCAGACTGTACTCGAGCCGCTCCCTGCCGTCATCCGCCCGCAGCACCGCCCAGATCAGATTCTGCCTCGGGATGCACAGGCTCTGCAGATTGCCCGCAATCAACGGGATCTCCCTCGCCTCGTGAGCGTCCGAGAAGGAGCTGAGCGCGGTAATTGACATCATCGCAGGTTCCATCCGGTGTCCGCCGGAGGCGCAGTTCTCAATGACGATGTCCGGAATTTCCTGCCGGATTTTCTCAAAAAAGCGCCGGACTCCCTCCATCTGCTGGCGGAGTCCCTCGCCGAGGCTCTCCGCCCCGTCGCAGCCCAGACCGATGTTGCCGTTGTAGTCCACCTTGAGATAGCCGAAGCCGTTGTCCTTCAACAGGTTGATTACATGTTCGGTGAGAAAATCCACCACCTTCGGATTTCGGAAATCCCAAAAGCTCCGGTCCGTGCCAAAGCGGATTACCTCGCCCTCCCGCTGCAGGTGCATGGAATCATAGTCATGAGAAAACACCCGGGACCCCTCGGTTGTCACCTCGAATTCAAACCACAGGCCCGGTATCAGCCCCATGGCGCGAAGCTGTCGGTTCATCTCCTTAAAATCCGGAAATCGCCCGGTATCCGGAAGCCACTCACCGTTGCCCCACTGCTCATGGCTTCCCAGGGACCAGCCCGCGTCGATGACCAGATAGCGGATGGCCTTATCCCTGAGCAGCGCCGCGTACTGCAGCTCCTTCTCCTGTGTGGGATTCCCCCAGGAGCTGCAATATTCGTTAAACACCACGGGAAGCCCTTCCTCCCCGTACTGTTCTGCCGCCAGATTCTGCAGCTCAAGGAGCGTCTGGCAGGCATCCTGAATGTCGCCGCAAACGACGGCGAGCCTCGCTCTGGGCGCTGCAAAGGATTCTCCCGGCGCCACCCGCTTCATCCACGCGCCGGTCTCCGCGTCGGCAAGCCCGCCGCTGAAGGAGAGGGTATCCCCGTCCCTTGTGAGCTCCATCTGCCAGGAGGACATGGATTCCAGCGACGCTCCCCAGACCACACCGTTTTCGGAGTCCTCGAGGGCTGCCGTGGGAAAATAGCGCTGTGCGGTCCAGCTCCCGACGGAGCCGAAACGCTCCCCCTTCGGGAAGGGCGACGCCCATGGCTTTTGCAGCCCCAGCTCCTCGATGGGCACGCAGACATGCCGCCCCTCCAGCGCCCAGCTCCCATAGAACCGGTGCAGCATCAACTTTCCGGTCTGGTCGTTGTCCAGCTGGAGGGGGCTTAGATTTTCCAGGCAAAAGCTGGTCAGCATTTCCAGCTCCAACGGCTTTTCGCCCGTGTTTGTAAACACGGTCTCGCACCACAGCGCGTCGATTCCCTTTTCATGCCCCAGCGTGTGGGTGACCTCGTAGCCCTCCTCCGCCCGCAGCACGGTGACAACGGTCTCCCGCCCCCCGGTCACCTCCTGCCTTTGACTGACAAATTTCAGCCGGTCGGTGCTCACGGAATACTTCATGGTGCTGCCGTTTGCCCGGCTTCTCGCATGATGGCGCAGGTGCAGCTGAACCAGCGAGCCCGGCCGCCACTCCCGGATGTACTCGCCTCGGACGTCCCATTTCCCCGGCCCCAGCGTCCAGTTCTCCGCCAGCCGGTCCCTGCAGTCTTCGGGCAGCAGGAGCAGAGACACCCTTCCGGAATCCGTGATCAGATACACTGCAAAGACCGCCCCCATCCGATAGCTTTTTACTTCCATGATATCTCCTTTCCTGTAATCTGCAATTCTCAGGCCCTTTAATTAATCAGTCACAACGCCCTTCTGCAACAGAATATTCGCGTACAGCGCCGTCTCCCCGGTGGCGATGATGGCGTATGCCTTCTTCGCCTCCTCGTAAAAGGCAAAGCGCTCGACCTGCCCGATGGCAGCCCTGCCCCGGGTTTCGTACTTCTCCTCGATGCTGGCGTAGGTCTCCCAGATCGGCGTCTCCACCGGGTCATTCGGCATCACCTCCATGAGCCGGAAGGGCTTCTCCACGTAGCTGTCCAGCGGAAAGACCTGCAGGATGGCGTCCAGTATCTCAGGGACTCCGTGTCCGTCCATCCGGATTACGATTGCGTTTTTCCCCATGGACTCCGCCGGAAAGTTCCCGTCCGCGATCACGAGCTGATCGCTGTGTCCCATTTCGCACAGAACCTTGAGCAGCTCCGGCGACAAAATTTTCGGTATTCCTTTTAACATGTTATTTTCCCCTTTATATCCCAGAGATCCTCCCAGCCCTGTGCACCCTGCCACAAAAACACCTGGCCCTTCACCAGCCGGCAGTTTTTGTCCGCTCCGCGGATGATCTCCATCTCCGCGTCGCTCAGCGGGTCCTCTGTGATGCATTTTAAGTTACTGTAATACTGCGGCTCCTTCACGGAGAAGGGAATCGGCACCTGCCCTCTCTGCACGGCCCATTTCAGGCATACGAGGGCCGGATGGATGTTGTGCGCCTCCGCGATTTGGACGATCTCCGGCATCTGGGTCGCCGCCACGTCCTCCGAGGTCCGGTCGCGCTCCGGCCGCGAGGGCGAGCCGATGGGACAGTAGCCGATGGGGAGCATCCCCTGCCGGATTGCATAATCGTATAATTCGGGCTGCTGGAAGGCCGGATGCAGCTCCATCTCCAGCGCAGCCGGCTTAATGCGGCATAGGGGCAGCACTGCCTCCAGCTTTGGGATGGTCATGTTGGACATTCCGATAAACCGGACCTTTCCCTCGTCCACCAGACGCTCACACTGCCTCCAGGTCACCATGAATTCCTCCACGGAGAAGGGTCTGGAGTCCGGATTTCTGGAATCCCCGCTGCAGCCCGGCGCGTGGTAGTTCGGGAAGGGCCAGTGCACGAGATACAGATCCAGATAGTCCAGCCGCAAATCCGCGAGACTCTTTTCGCAGGAGCGAATCACCTGCCCCTCGCCGTGCATGTCATTCCAGACCTTGGACACCACAAAGAGCTCTTCGCGCCCCACGATCCTGTCCGAGAAGGCCCGCGCAAATACCTCCCCGATTTTGTCCTCATTCTGGTAGACGGAGGCGCAGTCGATCAGGCGGTATCCCGTGCGGATTCCCCCGTAGACCGCCTCCGAAATCTGCTCCGCGCTGTATTTGTCCGAGCCGAAGGTCCCAAGCCCCATCGCCGGGACATTGATCCCGTTTTCCAAAATACGGCGCGGGATGGCGCTCTGTTCAATGATATGTTCCATAGCTGCCTCCCTTCGTCAGTCAAAGACAACCGCAACCTTACCGCACTGGCCCCCCGCCATCAGCTCGTAAGCCTCAGCGGCCTTCTCCAGCGGGAACTCATCCGTGATCAGCTCCTCCGGATGGATATTCCAGCGCACCAGACGCTCCACCAGCTCCTCCATGCGCCACAGCGAAGTCACCCAGGAGCCGTAGATCGTTTTCTGGCCGTGGATGATGTCCGGGCTGGGATTGAAGGTACAGGTGCCTCCCTCTCCCACAAAGGCAATTTTGCCCCACTCTCTGGTGGCGCGGATCGCAAGCTGCCGTCCGCTGTCGTTGGCGCTGGCGTCGAAGGCGCGCTCCACGCCGTGTCCGCCGGTGACCTCCAGAATTTGCTCCAGCGTATCCTCGCCGGGCTTGAACACGTGATCCACAAGGCCGAGCTTTTTCGCCAGCTCGATCCGGTAATCATTCATCTCCACGCCGATCAGCTTGTTGGCCCCCAGCGCCTTCGCCAGCATAAGAGTCGCCAGTCCCACCGGGCCGAGTCCGGTGACCAGCACCGCGTCGTTTCCGGACACCCCCACCTTCTCGATGGCCTCATACACCGTGCCGAAGCCGCAGGCGACCTGCGCGCCGTCCTTGTAGGTCAGCTCGTCGGGAAGCGCAATCAGATCCTTCTCGTCACACAAAATGTAGGGCGCCATGCCGCCGTTTCGCTGCCAGCCGTATGCCTGACGGAATTTGCTCTTGCAGGATATGTAGTAGCCCCTGCGGCAGTCGTTGCAGACGCCGCAGCCGGAAATGTGGTACACGATCACGCGGTCCCCCTTCTTGAAGCGCTTTAAGCCCTCGCCCTCCTCGACGATAATCCCGCAGGGCTCATGGCCCGCAATCATTCCCGGAATGTAGCCCTCCGGTCCCTTTCCGACGTGCTCCCGGTAAATACAGCGGATGTCGCTTCCGCAGATGGTCGTCGCCTTCGTCTGCACCAGCACCTGTCCGTGCCCGGGCGTCGGGATCTCAAAATCCTTAATCTCTACTGTGCTGTTTCCGGGAAGGATTGCCCCCTTCATGGTTCTTGTCTCCATTTTTTATTTACTCCT
>CAZNQZ010000021.1:0-10108 GCA_964575245.1 uncultured Lachnobacterium sp.
GTCCGTGTTCCGCACCCGCATTGAGCTGCGCCAGATCGGCGTCCGCGATGAGACAAAGATGCTTGGCGGGATTGGCATCTGCGGTCGAGAGCTGTGTTGTAAGTCGTATATGGCGGATTTCATCCCTGTCTCGATCAAGATGGCGAAGGAGCAGAATCTGTCTCTGAATCCGACAAAGATTTCCGGAACCTGCGGGCGTCTGATGTGCTGCCTGAAAAATGAGCAGGAAACCTACGAATATCTGAACAGCCGTCTTCCGTCCGTGAAGGACACGGTGACGACCCCGAGCGGCATGAAGGGAGAGGTCGCCTCGGTCAATGTGCTGCGCCAGCTTGTCAAGGTGATCGTGGATACCGGGGACGAGAAGGAGCTGCAGGAGTATCATGTGGACGAGCTGCGTTTTACCCCGCGGCGCCGGAAGGATGTCAAGCTCACGGAGGAGGAGCTGAGGGAGCTGAAGGAGCTGGAGAGCATCGACGACAGCGGGGAGACGCTGGAGGGAGAGCAGGCGGGGAGGCCGAACCGCCGCGATAATACCCGCGGGGATAATCGGGGCCATGATGGCCGGAGCCACGAAAACCGGAGTAACGAGAACCGGGGCAACGAGAACCGGGGCGGTCGTCATTACAATAAGAACCGCAGGGAACATGGGAACCATCGCGATGGGGAAGGGTATGGAGAATCAGGCGGACGTAAAGATTCATAGTCATGAAAGGCTGGACGAGCTGCAGCGGAACGGGTACGCGGTCATACAGGACCCGGGGCGCTTTTGCTTCGGGATGGACGCAGTGCTGTTGTCCGGCTTTGCGCGGGTGAAGCCCGGGGAGAGGGTGATTGATCTCGGAACAGGGACGGGAATTATCCCGATCCTTCTGGAGGCCAAGACCTGTGGAGAGCATTTCACCGGGCTGGAAATTCAGCCGGAGAGTGCGGATATGGCGGCACGCAGTGTGAGATACAACCGCCTGCAGGACAAGATCGACATTGTCGTCGGGGATATCAAAGAGGCCTCCAAGCTGTTTGGAGCCTCTTCTTTTGATGTGGTCACGACCAACCCTCCCTATATGGCGCACCGGCACGGCCTTCTCTCCGACACCGATGCCAGAGCGGTCGCGCGCCATGAGATCTGCTGCGATCTCGACGATGTCCTGCGGGAGAGCGCAAGGCTCCTGCCGCCGGGCGGCCGCTTTTACATGGTGCACCGCCCCTTTCGCCTGGCGGAAATTCTGAATAAAATGATCGGATGGCGCATCGAGCCGAAGCGGATGCAGCTGGTCTATCCCTTTGTGGACAAGGAGCCCAATATGGTGTTGATCGAGGGGCTGCGCGGCGGAAAATCCGGGCTTACCGCAGAGCGGCCTCTGATCGTCTACAAGTCGCCGGGGGTCTACACCGATGAAATCTATGAGATCTACGGATACTGACTTTCCGGCGGTTTTCAGGGCGATTGGATGATTTTAGAAATAGTTTATTTCGGCGTCATATAATGTTCACATTTTGTTGTTATGATGAGATCATCAAAAGGGGCTGTTGCGTTTCTACTATTGGGGGTGCGGTCAGCTCCGACTAAAAACAACCGCATTGGCGGATCTATATAAGGGCTGTGAAGATGAGCGATCATTCTTCACAGCTTTTTTATGTGCAGGCCCGCAAAAGGAAAATTTCCGGCAATGCCGGATGCGCCCCGCGCGGCGAGCAGGGTCGAAAAATCTCCCCTGCTCGATTTCGCAGGATTGATAAATTTTTCCTGCTAAATTGGCTTGCATTTTTCCCTACATTATGTTAATATAAATACAAACCTACAAACTGTTGATATAAAAGGGGAGATGAAATGGCACAGCAGATATCGGAGTCAGAGTTGGTTCTTATGAAAATAATCTGGAAAAATGGGGGGGCTGCTCTGTATTCTCTTATCATGGAGGAGCTGGAACAGGACGGGAGCGAATGGAAGAGCAACACGGTGCTGACACTGCTCTCCCGGCTGGTGGAGAAGCGGTTCCTGAAGGTTAAGAAAATCGGCAGGAAGAATGAATATGTGGCCGTGGTTAAGGAGCCGGATTATCAGGCCATGCAGACCCACAGCTTTCTTGACCGGGTATTCGGGGGAAATGTGAGAAATCTGGTTTCGACCCTGCTGCGGCAGGACATTCTCTCTGCGGACGAATTGGCGGAAATAGAAGAATTTTGGAGGAGCGGGAATGAGTGAGTTTGTGAAAACCTTACTTTCACTGTCAGTTTCCGGGACGCTGCTGCTGCTTTTGATCCTGGGGCTAAGACCGCTATATAAGAACCGCTTTAGCAGGCGATGGCAGTATTATATCTGGATTGTAGCGGCATTACGGTTTCTGCTCCCCTTTGCGCCGGATACGACGCTGGTCGGAAGTTTGTTTGAGGGGTTTCAGGCAGCAGAGGCAGCAGGGGAGGAGCGGCCTGTCCTGACGGAATCGCCTTTCTTGCTTGTCGACTCCAATGAGACGGGAGGCGCGGAGGCTGGCCCAAAGGGAAATTATGCACCTGCGGGGGCAGCGCCGGCTAACCCTGCTTCTGCTTCCGACGAGCCGCATCTGCCTGACTCATTTACCTGTCTGTTTTATGTATGGGCGGTGACCGCGCCGGCCCTTTTTATCCGAAGGATTTTGATTTATCGGGGCTTTCTCCGGTTTCTCAGAGCGGGTAACATTGAGGTGTCTGATCCGGGTGCGCAAAAGCTTTTGTCGGATTGCAGGGAAAAGCTCGGAGTCAAAACTAGAGTGGCGCTGTACCGCAATGCGTTGATCCACTCGCCTATTACTACCGGATTTTTCCGTCCGAGTATCATTTTGCCGGAGGAGGGGCCGGGGGAGAAGGCGCTGTGTTATGTGTTTGCGCATGAGCTGCAGCACTGCAAGCAGAGGGATATGCTCTATAAATGGCTGATACAGCTCGTTGTCTGTGTGCATTGGTTCAATCCCCTTGTATATCTGCTGGTGAAGGAGGTAAACAGGGCCTGTGAGCTCTCCTGCGATGAGACGGTGATATCGGCGCTGGATGAACAGGGCAGACGGGAATACGGAGATACCCTGCTTTTGTTTTCAGGTGCTGGAAACAGTTTTAAAAATACGCTGGCTTCGGTCACTCTGACAGAGGGAGCGGAGCAGTTAAAAGAAAGGTTGGGTGCGATCATGAGTTTTAAGAAAAAGACAAAATATATTGCGGCGGCTTCTCTTGCGGCGGCTCTTGCGCTGTCTGCCGGAGGTTACGCGGTCGGCGCGTATGCAGGGCAGCCGGACAGCGCCGACCCGTCAGGAGCTTCAGGTGCGATTGATGCGTCAGGAGCGTCAGAACCGAATGATCCGACAAATGCGTCAGGAGCGACCGATCCGTCAAATGCGTCAGGAGCGACCGATCCGTCAAAAGCGACGGGCACAGTTGATGCGTCAGAAGCGGTCGATCCGTCAGGAGGGTCAGGCACGTCAGATCCGACGGCCTCGGTGAACGGTGGAGAGCCCTCCGGCAACACGGAACCGCTCTCCTCAAATCCGAAGGAAAATGAAACGGAGGGAGAGGATCGCGTGTATATGCCCCAGTGGATGCAGCCGTATTCGGTTATTCTATTTGACGAAAATCTGAACTATACGGTGGTGCAGGGCGGCGAGCTGACCCCTGAGGAAATTGCCAAAAGTGATGAGATTGCCGTCATAGGCTATGAGGATCATTCGGAGGATATGCTTGCAGAGCCCTATACCAAGGTGGACTATGACCTTCACGGCTTCATTCAGAATGTATACTACCGTGTTCCCGGAACTGCGGACCAGTATCAGTTGAGCAATCCGGCGTGGGATATGTATCTTTTTATTGGGTCCTGGTACGATGACATGGGATCGGAACTGGTGGTCACCAGAAATGATGACGGGAGCTGCGGGGTAGACTTCGGCATCTACAAGCTGGCATATATGTGGGATGCGCGCATAGTCTATGATGTGAATACCGGAATCTTTTCCTTCGCCGGAACGGATGTCATGGGAAATGTACTGGCAGTGGAGCTGACGTGGAAGGGGGAGGATAAAATGACTGCGACCCTGACAGCCTCCGCATATTCCTCCTGCCCGCCGGGAACCGAATTTGAATTTACCAGGGATAAATCATAAGTGAAAGGGGCTGCAAATGAGACGAAATCGTTTTCCTTTTAGGGTATATCTGCGCAGTGGCATTATCATCGTGGCGGCGCTGCTGACGTTTATCCCGATCTACATGCACTGGGAAAATCAGGTCACTGTGATGTCCAACCAAATACCGGAAACACAAACGGAAGGATCTGCAAACGCGGATTCCTCCGCTGACACGGAAGACGCATCCACAGAGCCCGCTGATACGGAAACCGCTGTCACGGAAACTGCTTCCACGGAGTTCACTCCCGCGAAAACTGATACTACAGAGCTGTCTCCCACGGAAACTGATATCACGGAGCCCACCCCCTATGATTTTTCTCAGCCGGTGCCTTTGTCTGAGCCGGTGGACATCAGTTTTTTTGACGACGCGGTCATTATCGGTAATTCCCGCGCGGAAGGGCTCATCCTCTTCAACGAGCTGGCTGACACCACAGCGTTTACTCACAAGGGGTTGACCGTCAGCTCCGCTTTCACGATGCCGCTGGTGGACACGGAGGATGGGGAGAAAATTTCTGCGGTGGACGCGCTGCGGCAAACTGAGTTTTCCAAAGTGTACCTCATGTTCGGAGTCAATGAAACCGGCTGGTGGTCTGTTGATATCTTTATCCAAAAATACCAGAAGCTCATTGACGAGGTGAAGTCGATCAACCCGGAGGCTGATCTCTATGTGCATTCGATTTTTCCGGTCTCCGCCAGGGTAGATTCCACTCACGAATATCTGAGGAATGAGAAGATTCGTACCTACAACGAGCGGATCGCCGCCATGGCCGAAGAAAACGGGCTGTACTTTGTAAATGCCGCGGAAATGTTCGCCCCGTGGGGCGATCCCCTGCCGGAGGATGCGTCCACCGATGGAATCCATCTGAAAATGGTTTACTGTAAGAAGTGGATGGAGTATTTGCTGAGCCACACCGTCTGATTATTATGGCAAAAACTCTCATTTCCCCGCTCCCATAGCACGCAGCATCGGGCGGAGTGCCGTGTAGATCACCACCGCCACTACTGCGGAAATCACCGCGTTTACGCTTGTGGTGGTAATGTTCCACGCCAGCACGACGTCTGCCGCGGGTTTTCCGATAATTGCCCTCTTGTAAAAATAGCCGAACAGCGGATCAAAAATCGCATTAAAGCCCAGACCGCAGACCGCCGCAATGACCGTCCATCGAAACACATGCTTTGGGTCGTTGGAGCTCGCGATTTTACCCGCCCTGTGAGCCACAAGGCCAGTGATCAGCCCGATGCAGAATTTCAAAATAAAGGTTTTCGGCGCATAGATGATGTAGACTGGGTCGAGCAGATCCCCGATCGTCATTCCAACCGCTCCGGCCACTCCGCCGTACACGCCGCCCAGAAGCAGGGCCGCCAGCACGCACACCGCGTTTCCCAGATGGAAAGAGGTGGCGTCTCCTCCCGGCAACGGGATCTTAATCTGCAAAAAGGTGAATGCCACATAGGACAGCGCTGCCATCAGCGCGGTCAGGGTCAGTCGGTAAATGTTTTCATGCTTCATACTAAGGTTCTCCTCTCTTTCTCTCTTGTTTACCCTATATCCTACTCTAATATGGACATATGTAAATAACCAATTTTGCACAAAATTATAAGACCAGATAACAAAACATTATACACAAACAATCTGTAAGATGCGATTGACTAGTCGGATAGATCGTGGTAGTATAATTTGTGAAAAATGACGGTAGTTTCAAGGAAACGGAAGCAGGTCGGAAAATTATTTATCAGACATTTAAAGAATGGCAGAAAAAGGATTACAGAGGAGAAAAATATGCCTGAGTGGGTATCGCATTTGATTGTAGCTGACCGGGTATTAGAACAGCTGCCTCAACTTAATAGACATGAGTTTTGTGTGGGAAATATTGCGCCGGACTGCAATATCCCAAATGAAGATTGGACGGAGTTCACCCCTCCAAGGCAGGTGACGCACTGGATGCAGGACAAAAGGAAAAAGGCTTCCGATTGCGACAGATTTTACGAAGAATACATTGTAAATAGATTGCATGAAATACAGTCTAAGGAGGAGCTCTCCTTCCTGTTGGGATATTACGCTCATCTTATTACTGATGCGGAAATTCAGCGCACAATAAGAGATGAAAATCGTGTCGCCGCTGCCTGGACGAGAGCTAAGAAAATACCGGAGCTTCGTGCAAGGGCGGAAGGTCTGGAGGAAACATGGGATTCATTGAAATCTCTTTGCTCAAGCCCCGAGGATCGTATGAAGGACTTTTATGTTATCGAGAAAGAATATCTGGACAGGCATCCGGAGTCCGGATATTTTACGGAGATCCGGGGCCTGGAAAAATTTCCGGATTACCTTGACTATCTGCCGGAAAATGCTATACCAACGAAGATAAAGCTCATGTACTATATGCCGACATTGGAAGAGAGGGACTATCCTTTTATTGGATTTTCGAAAGAAGAATACTGCGGATTCTTAGAACGTGCGGTTGAGCATGTTGTGAATGCAATAAAAGAGTGTGTATGGGAGAATTTTTAAGGCTCTGAGGAAACGCTGATTAGGCCATTTCCCCAGAGCCTCCGGCGGATGTACACAGATTAGGAGTTTCTTCTTAAATTTAAAGCATGTGTATCAACTCCGGCAGAGCGGTTTCAAATTTGACGCCATACCAATGTGCCGGATCACCCTGTGTCTTTTCAATGCACAGGACAGTATAGTCGGCAGCGATTTTTGCGGCTTCAAACATGGACCTTCCGTTCATCAGGGCGCCCGTAAATGCGGAGGCGTATACATCCCCTGTCCCGTGACAGCCCTTGGCAATGCGGCGATGTTCATAGTAGCTGATCTTTCCGTCTTCATAGACAACTACCCCGGTTTTTTCAGGGGAGTAGCTGACTCCTGTGAGAACAATCGTAGAGCAGCCCAGCTTACTCAACGCAATGAGAAGCTCTTGTATATCATTTTCGCTGTACTCCTCTTTATATGGTACGCCGGAAAGGAAACACGCTTCTGTGATATTCGGGAGCAGTATATCAGCCGAGGGGCAAAGCGTCTTCATTGCGTCCACATATACACTGTCAAAAATCGGATAGAGCTTGCCATTGTCGGCAAAGGCGGGATCAACGATTTTCACACAGGCGTCATTGCCCATAGTATCCAATATGTTTTTGACATAGCCCACCTGCTTTGTGCTGCCGAGGTATCCGGTGTAGATGCAGTCGAACCGTATTCCCTCCTTCTGCCAGTGCGCCTGTATGGCGGGCATATCGTCGGTGAGATCCCGGAAGGTAAATCCGCTGAAACCCGCCGTATGCGTCGATAACACTGCGGAGGGCAGTATGCAGGTCTCCATTCCGCAGGCGGACAAGATAGGAAGTGCGACCGTCAGCGAGCACTGTCCCACACAGGAAATATCCTGTATCGTCAATATTTTTTTGTATTCCATTTGTTTCTCCTCTCCTCCTCTATGGTTTTTCTTATATGCTACTCCAAAATGGCTATATGTAAATACCCAATTTTATAAAAAATTATAAGACCAGAGGAATGTTTTGTTAAGGAAGATATACTCTTGAACGCAATTATTTGCCGCAATTTTCTTGAAAGCAGCAAGCGTTCAAGAGTCCATACATTTTATTTTCGGCAAATACGAGTGTTAATAAGTATAAATGCCTGCATGGTCAAACCGTGCAGGCATTTTGATTACCCATATATAATTTTGTGGATGGTGTTGAGGGCAAGGCCGTATTCCTCCGCAAGCTCCTCCATATTCGCGCCCTCCAGAAATCTCTCCCGGATTTTCCGGTTGCGCTGCAGATAATAATCTCTGGAGCCGTTGCTTGCGCCCCACTCCTTTTTGGGAGTCGCTCTGGGAATATAGAGAAGCTCGCCCTCTATGTAGCCCTGAAGCTCCTCCAGCAATTCCTTCGGTAAAATATCTGCTGCATTCCTGTATTTCATATCGCCGCTCCTTATTCCAAATCGTTTGTGATAAGGTGCAGAATGCGCAGGTATGTGTTACAGCCCGACCGTCAATCCGTCAGCCTGTAACGGGTACTGTCACGCCCATACAGAATCGTACTACATGCCTGCTATTCTGCATGGGCACCGGTACGAAACACTCTTTTCCAGATCATGTTCCTCAACTCCTTTCCTAATATACCTATTTAACCATCAACACCGCAGAATATGCCGCAGCTCCGGATAATTTCCGACACTGAGCACATATTGCCCATCGGATTTCACCAGCTCAAGCAGATACGTCCGCAGCTTCCGCAGCCTCGCATATCTGCCCAGCCCCGGATGCTCCCGCATCATGTTCAAAAAGACGCAGATCCACAGCTTGTAATCATCGTGCCCGCAATAGTGCAGGTACGACCGGTTGTGGATATCCCAGGGTTTCATCCCGGCGTAATGTGTGCCGAAAACGGAGTGAAGGCTGGGAAAGCTGTTAAAGCTCGCAAAACGAATATCCAGATTGTGCCATCTCCCGGAGAGCTTGTAGGTCATGTACTGCATCTCCGGCCACGGGAATGCCGAAATCAGCGCCCTTGTCTCCTCCCTTCTGATATCCGCCTCAATTTCTTCGTATGGAATGGTATCCGAATCAAATATATAGATCGCCGAATTGACCCCGAGATTGCTCGGGTCTGTTTTCACCCGGTCGGTAATCTCCTTCGGGATGCCCGCCTTCGGCGGTATCTGCCTGTATACGTCATACCATAACCATTCCCCCTGTTCATTCCGCCCGACAGCGTGCTCCTTTTTTTCATTTAAAATGCCGCTGGGCGCCGGATAACGGCACAGCTCCGCATAATTCCTGAGCGGCAGCAGATCCGAGTCACAGATAATGATTTTCTCGTATTTTAGTTTTTCCCTCTGCAGGGCATCCAGCACGGCGTACCGCGTAAAGAGCTTTTCGCGGTCTCCCCGCTTTTTCTTATTCTGATTTTCCACCCTCGTCTGCCTGACCCGGAATACATAATCATACTGGCTTTGTATCGCGCGTATGCACTCCGCCGGAATATCCTCCGCAACCGTGCAGATGAGATCCGCGTCAATATTCTGCTTGCGCAGAGTGTAGGCAAAGGTCAGGATTCCGGGCAGATAGCGGTCGCTTTCGATGAGGAAGGTGCAGTAGACGCAGCGCTTGTTCTGTCTCATACTACTATTCTACACAGCGCCGCCCCCGCCCCTCAAGGGGGAGAACATTTATAGTCAAAGTATCAAAATCGAGTAGGGGAGACTGGTCGACCCTACTCGCCGCGCGGCCCGTGCGCCGCCTTAG
Source organism: uncultured Lachnobacterium sp. (assembly GCA_964575245.1). Classification (GTDB taxonomy): domain Bacteria; phylum Bacillota; class Clostridia; order Lachnospirales; family Lachnospiraceae; genus Roseburia. Next base: position 9,404 of record CAZNQZ010000021.1, read on the forward strand.
CGGCATATTTCATCTGCACGGGCCTGCGCATAAAAAGGACGGAGGCATCAGTTCTGCATCCGAACCTCTCCCTCCGTCACCATTGGATAGCACACGAGCCCGCTGCCGTCCAGATCCTCCCGGTGCATATCGACTCCGGTAATGGCATGGTTGTCGTATGTCGTGTAGTAGTAGATCCCCCTTGTGCAGTTGCAGCAGGAGGTATAAATCGTGATCTCGTGTTTGCCGTCCTCCAGCAGACAGCAGCCTCTCTGCTGATCGACAGAACCCAGAATATGGAAAAACTGGCTCACGCTCTCCCGCTCGCCCTCGCCCGACACGGAGTTCATCTTTGTGAAAGCAACCCGCACAAAGCGGGACTGCGAGGACAGATCACCCGGCAGGCCGATTCCTCCCATGCCGCGGCTGTACGGCTCCAGCTCCAGTCCCGGAGCAAATGTGTTGACGGGCGAGCCATTGGTCAGCCCCATGTAGTTGTTAAGGTGAAACATCTGCAGGTCAAAGGTTGGATTGTTGGTCAGAACCCCGACCGGATTGTCATAGACTTTAAGGCCGTCACGGACAGCCTCCACCGTGACAGCACTGTCCCTGTCCGCAATGATCCAGTGCAGCTGGGCGATCGGAAAACGATCGCCAAACGGCACATTGGTCAGGTTTATGTTCTCAAGCATGGCACGGGCCTCCGCGACTGACGTGCACTGGCTG
>CAZNQZ010000021.1:10118-14509 GCA_964575245.1 uncultured Lachnobacterium sp.
GCTATATTGTCCCTGCCATCTATCGGATCGCAGTAGTGCGCATTTCCGACAAAATTCAGCCCAGCGGCTGCCAGCCCCTTCTCGTTTACGGCATCGTAAAACAGCGGATACCCCTCCGCCACATGCGCAGTCCCGATGATGGCGTAATGACTGCCGACCGTCTCCTTCTGCCGAAAGGCAAGCGGGTAGCTGCGTGGCACAACCGCGATGGTCTCGCCGTAGGAAAATTCATAATCAAGAGTCCTTCCAAAATAAAAATCGCGTGTCCTGTAAGTCGCAGCCGTACACATATGCTTCCTCCTTTTTATTTTTCCAGCTTCTCCGGAGCTTCGATAACGGCATAATATGCTTTCTTCGGCTTAAAGCCTCTCTCAAAAAGCATCGGATAGCTCTTCTCCCTCCGAAACCCGGTCAGCCATGAGGCATCGTCGTGCAGACCCCAGAAGGTGACGCTCGTCACATTCGCCGCCCCGCTCTTCTTCGCCCGAAGAAGGATGGAAAAGAGCTGCCCGTAACGCATGGCCAGCGCATCCATGGATGCCTCGGACGGATCCGCATTGTGTATGTCAAGCTCGGTGACATGGATCTCAAGCCCGGTTGCACCGTAAATCGTGACAGCCTTCTCATACTCCTCCATCGCAGGATCGTCCATGAGCAGATGGGTCTGCATCCCCATCCCGTCCACAAGCTTTTCCGCCATGAGGGGCTTTAGGATCTTCTCCAGAATGATGTCGCGCTTCCACGCCTCGTAGGTGGTGTAGTCGTTGTAAAACAACGCCACTCCCTCTTCACAGTATTTCCGCGCATATCGGAATGCATACATAATATAATCATCACCTACGATTTGTTTCCAGAGCGAAGGGCGCAGATCCCCATCGTTCACCGCCTCATTCACCACATCCCACGCATAGATAAGCCCTGGATATTCCTGCTGCACCAGCTGCACAACTGAACGGATATAGGACTCCATCCGGGCCAGCATAGTCTCCCTGTCCGCGAGCACAGCATCCTCTCCCCCTGCATAACCCTCGTTAAAAAACCATCTGGGAGTCTGGCTGTGCCACACCAGCGTATGGCCCCGCACCAATAGCCCGTGATCTCTGGCAAAATCGAGCATCCCGCGGGTGCGCCCGCTGAGGCGGACCGCAGGGGAGCGGTCATGCTCTTTCGCATGTTTCTGATTCTCCTCCCGATCCAGAAAAGCTTCCGGCTTCATCTCATTTTCACAGGTAAAGGTGTGATACTCCGTACAGATATTCTCTACCGTTTCTTTATCTGCAAGCAAAAAGCCCGGCACTGCAACTCCCACCTTAAAATACGGTTCATACACCTCTTTCAGACTCATGTTCTCTCCCCTCCTGTCTCTTTTTCTTTCTAAATATTTTATACTTTTTGTTTAAAATAGCCAGAACAATCACTGCAATCACCGCAGCAATGATTATGTACGGCAGCATGTAAATCAGCACAAACAGGCATTTCTCCGCAAAGCTCAGGAAGTTGGCCCACGATTTATTGGCCACGGACTTCAGCCGCTGCGCAAAGGTATCAGTCTGCACCGGCTCCGCGGTGTATTCCCTGACCTCATGCAGCTTGACATTCACATAGGAGTAGGCGACATCCGTCTCAATATCACTCATGCGCGTCTTCAGCTTCGCGATCTCGATCTCAATATCTGTGAGCTCACTCTCCACCTCGATCGCGTATGCCTCATCCGTGATGGTTTTCAAAAGATTGAGATAACGCTCCTGCTTTGCTTCATAAATGGCAAGCGTCGTCTTTGCATCGCGGTACTCCGTACTGACATTCTCCACCTTTGCGGTGCGGTTTCTCAAATCCCCGATCCCCGCCACGCCCTCGGTAAATGCCTTATAATTTTTGCTGGGAACCCGGACAGTGGCGACATAATTGTGCCACACCTGCTGATCCTTCCGATAGTAGTTCACATTCCCCTGATCGTCGCTGTAGCTCTCGTTTGCCACAAAACCGCCGTAGGTTTCCAGAAGGCTGCGGAAATCCGCCACCGCCTGGTCAAATTCCAGCACGTCAATGCTCATGTCACAGGTGTAAACAAGCATTTCCATGTCAAGGGCGTGCTGCGCCTGCTGGTCATCACCGCTACCGTCAGGCTCTTTGCTCTCCGCCCCGCCGCCGACCGCATCCGGCTTTTCATAACTCTCTGCACCCTCGTAATTGTAATTCGGTGAGCTATGAACGCTATTATCCTCCGCGCCGCCTGGGCCGCCGGAACAGCCGGTAACACAGAGCATCATGCCAATTATCAAACACGCTGTTATCTTTCGCTTCATAATTCATCCCTCCAATATCGTAATCCCTTACTCCCGCAGCCGGTTAGCCGATTCATACTGCTGCCTCGTGCGGAGCACATGCGCCAGATCATCATAGCGCTTTTGCAGGCTCCCTTCCGGAATCACGGTATCCAGCACAACCGCCATCGTGTCAATCATGCGGTCCGTAATATCATCGCGCATGGAGGCAAGAATATGGTAGCGCCTCTCAATACTGTCCGTCTCCAGGAATTCCATCAGCCGCGGATCAATCTCCCCCGCCGCTGGCTGCGGCGCAGGCTGCCCTTCCGTCTGACGGTTGTCAGTCTCCTGCGGCCCATCCTCCGCCGTCTGCTGTCCAAAAGATTCCTGCACGCGTTCAAACCGGTACTTCTGTGCTGCATCCGGGTATTTGTCGTGATCGACCTCGCTGACAAACATCTCAAGCGGCCTTGCATAGACGGCAAAATCACCGTACAGCGCCTGATAAATCACCAGCTCCTCCCCGGTCTCCGAGTGCCTTGCGACTGTAACAATCTGATACAGCTTATTCTTAAAGTGTCGATAGATCTCTCCCGGCATTGGCTTGTATTCCATTTTTTCCTTCTTTCCGTCACTGTCAATGTTGTCGTTTACCCGGGGATGGTAATATTGGCCAGAAACTCCTGTGCCTCCCCAATAAAATCCCTCTCAAAGCTGAGGTTGCCGTCATATCCCCTGACGATCAGGTCCTCCACGGACCCGAGACTGCTCTCCGCCTCAACCGGCGGCCTCTGCTCCTCGTGCAGCCTTCGGTGCTCTTCCCGCTCGCGCTCCACATAACCTGCAACTGCGGAGGATACCCGCTCCGAATGTCCATGGTCCGCCTCCATCTCCTCAAGGGTTTCATCCTGCGCGGCATAGCGCCTGGAATTCGCCTTGGCCCGCTCCACGATGTCGGGCTGCGCCATGCTTCTCTGCCGGTTTGCACCCAGCTCCTGATTGGAGGCCACCGGACGGGAAGGCACGTAAGCCCCCTGCGATATTTTGCCGCCGTGTCCCTTGGCGCGCTGCTGCGCCGTGTCCCCGCGCTGCTGCACCGGCTGCGACTGTCGATTCTGCTGCATCGGCTGCGGCCGCCAGTTCTGCTGCATAGCCTGGCCGTTTTGTCCCCGCGCCTTGTTCTTTTCCGACGCCTTCTTGATGGTCGATAGCACAATAGCGATCACGCAAAAAGTCCAAACCAGTTCGATCAATCTCCCACCTCCTAATTTAACAACTCCCCAAGTATCCACTCCGCGCGCACGCTGGCGGGCCTCTGCTCACCCGGTCGGTTCCAGAGTATCCCGAGCTGCTCCGCCTCACTGCGGCTCTTCCGGTCGCTGCGCTTTAAGAGCTCCTCCATACGGCTGTCCGCCAGAGGAATGGCCGCAAGCACCAGCTCCTCGATCGGCGCGTACATCTCCTCCCGGTACACCTGCGCAAGCTTTTCCAGACGGTCCGCGGGCGGCAGATCCACCAGTTCCTCGTCCGTGTGCCCCTGATAGAAAAAGGCCAGCTGCGTGAGATCCGGGCGCGGTTTCTCCAGATTTTCGCGGACAAGCGACAGGAGATTTTCAATCTCGCTGTGCAAAAGCAGGCGCTGATCCTCCTGTTCCAGCGCTTTCAGGCCCAGCTTTAGGATACTGTCATAGGTCGAGTGGAATTCCCGGTCCTCGCGGCTGATCAGAAATTCATTGTCAAAGCTGCCCTGCAGGCGCTTTAACTCCCTCAGGGCCTCGGCAAAACTCTTCTGCCCGTTCCGGTCAGCCGGCGCGCCCTGCACAATCAGCTTTTCCATGCCCTTTGCCAGCTCCTCAACCCGCGCCGTCGATGTCCGCGCATTGTAATACTGCTTGCGCATATCGGGGAGCTGCTTTAACAGCTTTTCGTATTTCTTCTGCCACAGCTTTAACCCGCCCTTATCGCAGCCGGCAGCCAGCAGCGCCTCACGAATCACACACCAATCTTCTTTTTCCATCATTTGTCTTCCCCCCAGATGTCCGCGCAGATGATGCCAGTCCACCGCACAGTTTATACTGCGCACCAGTTAAATTTACAGTACAACCCGACTGCAGACCGTCAGCC
>CAZNQZ010000022.1:0-6558 GCA_964575245.1 uncultured Lachnobacterium sp.
CTCCTGCACGGCATTGAAAAAATCCGGGCCCATCAGAAGATCGTTCAGGGAGACGTTTTTTGCTCCGAAAAATTTAAACAGCGCCTCCCACTTAACATTCTGGTTGAGCAGCAGACTTTTGAGCGCCCCGTACTCCGACTCCGTCAGCCTCTGACGGTGTCCCTGTTCTTTTTTCCCCGAGAGCCAGTCCTTGTCCTCCAGATACAGCTCGTAAACTGCCGTCAGATTCTCCGGCGGTTCATACACAAACTTTCCCCTGAGGGACCGGTTCGCCAATATGGCCAGCACAATGAATTCGTGCTCCGGAAAGGACTGTATCAGACTGTGTATCCAGCTGGACACACCGCCCACCACGTAAGGATAACAGCCCTCTGCAACAATACATATCTTCATACACACCCCTGCGCCCTAATCATGGATAAGAACCCGTTTCTCCGCAAGCTCGATCACCGCGCTCTGCCCTTCCAGCTCAATCAGGTAATAGCCGCCCTTTAGCGCTTCAAAGGAGGCGCCCCTGGCCTGCTTCACCGTCCTGCCGTTGACCTTCAAAAGAAACCACACCGGCCCCTCCGCGCCGTTCGTTCTGACCGTGATGCGGTCTTCCTCCTCGATCACCCGGTAGTCCAGCGCCAGAAAACGGCGGACCCTCTCATCGCTCTCCGCCAGCGTCGTCCCGTCAAAGCAGCGGTAATTCCTCCAGTAGGTGACAATGTTCTGTGCAAGCGCGCGGGAGAGCTTTTCCCAGTAATAGTCGGACGACGGCGGATCGGATACCTTATTAAGATCCAGCACAGTGTTGGAATACCCGAGGGCCGTCTGGACCCCCATCAGCGCCAGATCGTCCGAATACGTATGCCTTTCCGCCTCATGCGTCATATTCTGCAGCGTTGTGCTCTCGTCCAGATAGCTGACCATCGGCTCCTCCCCCTGCGGCACCGCCGTGACGGTTCTCACCTCAGGAAACAGGGAGCGCCCGCCGGACTCCCAGACCGCCTTGTCCTCTCCCAGATAAAGACTTAACACCGCGTAGCTTCCGGCCCCCTCCCGGTAAAACGGGAGATCCCATTTCAGCCGTTCGGCAGCGGAAATGCCCGGCAGGGGGGATGCGGAAATGCCCATCTCCCCGTGCTCTTCCCGCAGCAGCTTCATATAGTAGGTCAGGCGGCCGGCATCCGGCCCTGCCGCATCCCCGTAATCCAGCTGGGAAGCCGCAAACAGCGTGATTTTGGAGCTGCTCCGGTAGGAGACGGACACCAGAGTAGGCCATATGAGCTCCCGGTATACCGCCGTCAGGGGCTGGCTGTACAGCTTCTCCATCTCATCTCCGTTCTCATCGGCAAAGCCGGCAAAATTCACCACCGACAAATTCCGCGCGTTCACCACCGGATAGATCTCATAGACGTCCGTGTCCGCCATCATGGCATTTAAAAAGCCGATGCCGTACATATGGGTGAGATAATCCGCATTCACGCAGAACACCTTCGCATTCCCCGTGCTCTTGCGCCAGAGGATCGCGGGCAGCATCTCATTTTTGTACTCTCCCTGATCCTCCAACAGCCCCATGATATAGGTTTTCGTCCCGGTTCCCGTCATGTACCAGGGCACGGTAAGCTCCAAATCCATCCGCTCCTCTTCCCCCGGCCGGCTCTCATAAATTCTCTCCCCGCCCAGAAGAAAGCCGTCAAACAGATGTATGCCGCTCAGCGCTACCCGCGGCCTGTGAACCTCCCGGATCCCGATAAATTCACAGAAATCCGGATGCTCCAAAAGCACCCCGGCAGCCGGCAGGCGCGCAAAGATCAGATGAATGCCTGCCTCCGCCATCTCCTTCAAAACCGGAAGCGCCTTCACCAGATCTATGCTCTCACCATCAATCACCGCGGCAGCCGGAAGCTCTACGCCCGAAAAATCAAATTCTGAGAGCGCACGGCACTCCCGCAGCCCGCGCTTTGTGTAGGTACACCACCACTGCACCACCTCGCGGATATCCCCGGAGCCATCGTCCCCCACAAAGAGAATGAACGGCCTCTCTCCCATGGATGCATCCATTGGTTCATCCGCCCCCGGCACGGCGCGGTACATACGGTCGGCGGACAGCTGTGCCGCCGCGGTCTCCTCATACTCGTTGACACTGTATTCATTTAATGCACTTTTTACCACGCCGGTAAACTGAAACATAAAAAACAGAATCAGCATGGTAAGCCAGATGGCAAATAGGTTTCTGCGTGATACCATGAACGATCCGCTCCTCACTGTACATTATAGCCGTAATCGACCGCGAGGTCAAACAGGCGGTAGGGATTTTGCTCAAGTACATAGCAGACAAAATCCTCCGTCTCGTAGTAGACGCGCATCTCGGTCGGATACAGCTCCTGGAAAGCCCTGGCCCAGTAATACATCCGGGACATTACAATATAACGGCTCTCTCCCTTGTACACGCCAAGATCCGCGCCGTTCGGCAGCGCGTGGCCCGCCCCCTCATCGGATACGGCACGCCCGCTCCCCTCATAGGACATGGTGTAATCCCCCGGAATTTTCTCAATAAAAAAGTAGATCCGGGGGGTGGGAATTGTAAGATAGTTTTCCTGCCTGCTCCCCTCCATCTCCCGCAGGAGCGTGATGGTCTCATAGTGATAGCCGTAGTCCTCCACCATGCGCAGCTCATCGTTTGCCGAACAGACCGTAAACATCCAGTCCTTCTCCTCCCTGAGTATATTCGTCAGGCAGGTGATCGCACCGTTCGTCTCCAGCGCCGTGACGGAGAGGGGCTCTTTCGCCCATCCGCTGGCGGCAATCCACACCGCGAGCACCGCGGGAACCGCAAGGGAGGCCCAGTGCGCGGCCCGTTTCCATGGCATAAGGCTCACCGCGGCATCCGCGCAGAGAGCAGCGGCGGCTGCCAGCATGTAAGACAGATAAATGCTGCAGCGGACGGGCTCCATCAGCGCGGGAATCCCCAGACGGGACGACATCAGAAGAACCAGCAGCAGAACGAGAAAGACCGCGCTGGAAATCAGCGCACAGCCGTACGCCCTGCCTTCTTTCAAGAAGAAATACACCCCGCCAAGCAGAGCCAGAAGCGGCGCCAGTAGAAGCCATAGGCTCACCGCCCCCGGAGTGATCCGGCTCAGCATATTCATCTGAACCGAATTTCTCAGCGCCACAGCCAGATTCTGTACACGCTGCCCCAGCGGAGGCTTCCCGGGCTTCTGCGCCGCAGTATCCTCCCTGCCCGAAGATGCCTCTCCATCCTGAGAGTTCCCTCCCTCCTGAGAGTTTCCTTCCTCGGAAGGGGCCGGAGGCTGTGCGGAGGGATCTGCCGTATCCGGTGCCTCCTGACCGGAGGTGCCCTTTATGATGTTCATGCCCCAGCCCAGAGAACCCTGCAGCGGCGTGCCAGTGGCGACTGCGATCCCCATGGGCAGCACCGCGACAAATACACTGATCACCCCGGCCAGCATGATCCGCCCGAAATATGCCCGGCGAAACAGCAGGCCCAGATATCCCACTGCAATCCCCAGACAGAACAGCCCGATAATCATTGTGTTGTAGAAGTGAACCGCAAGCGTCATGGAAAAACTCATGGCAAATAAAACCAGATAGCGCGTACTGTGCAGCCGGACTCCCTTTTTCCCCTGCTCCTGTTTCCGCGCGGGAAAAAACAGCAGCAGAAAGGCCGCCGCAGGCAGGATAAAGATCATGCCGAATTCCTGCGGAAGCGAGGAGTAATAGCGCTTAACCACGTCCGGATTCCAGTAATCCGCAAGAGTGTACAGCACAAAAGCCAGATAGGGCATATATTTTGTGCGGCAGACAATCTTCAAAAACGCCAGCAGAACCAGATGAACCAGCACCGTCTGAATGAAGGCAAACAGCCGCAGGAGCACAAAGGTCTCGATCCCGAACACCTCATGGAGATAGTAGATCACACAGTGAAAACCATATGGGTACACGCCCGCCGCAAAGATGTTGTTATTGCCCAGCTCATTGATCCAGTAATTGTGCACGGGGATGTCGGAGGCACAGTACCCGAAGTTCTGAAACAGATTCGTGCCGAACAGATACAACAAAAGAATCAAGACAGCTGCCGTGCACGCCCAGTCCAGAAGCCCTCTTTTGCTGCCCTTCACACGCCCTGCCGCACGCCTCACGCCCCGCAGGACGCCGAGGTATAAATTGCCGACAAACAGGCGCACGCCCATAGTGCCGTCAAAAAAACGCCGGGCAATTTTTATCATATCAAGAATCTGCTCCCTCACATCCAGCCGGTTGAGCCTGATCGCCGCCCAGACCGCCGGAACCACGGTAAACAAAATCAGCGTAACCCGGTTGGATATGTGCAGCAGCTGCAGCGCGAAAACCAGATTTATCAGATAGAAATTGCCCGTGAGCAGATATGCGAGGAAACGGACACACAGGCGCTCTCCCCGCAGCCTTTTGCGGAGAATAAGCGCAGGAAGAAGCACCGTCATACCGCAGTAGATGACGGACACTGTGATCAATTGTATCATTGTCACCAGAGTCATTGACATGATTTTCTACCGCTCCTTCCCAATCAGCTAAACACCCGGATCAAATCCAGCGTATCCCGGTCAATCACAATATTGGACTGCTTCAAACGCTCCAGCACCTCGAAAAAGTGCTCCCTGTCCTGCGTGCTGAAGTAGAACTTTAACTGAACCGTGTATGCTGCCAGCTCGTCGGGATACATTTCAGCGATCACCCCGCACCAGTATTTCACGCTCTCATACCGTCTCACATGCAGCAGGCGGATAATCAGCCATTCCAGATACTCGCAGGCAAGGAGGTGCCGGTGCTCCCCGCTGTCGTTCAAATAGCTGCAGGCATCCTCCATCATCTCCACAAAGGAGCTTTGCTCCATGTCCGTGAACACCTCCTGAGAGAGAATGCCGTTCATATACTCAATAAGCAGACAGGCGTTGGAAGCTGCCTGCGAACCGCCCTTCTCCATGGCATTGTAAATCTCCTGCGACTTCTGCCGGAAATCATTGAGCGCATCCCTCAGCACGGCTGCCGCATAGTGGGAGGTCTCCGTGTCCTCACTGTTTAAGGCGAGGACGATGGACGAGAGCGTATTGTCCACATTGCCCTGAATAATGTCCAGCATCAGATCCCGCAGACTGTTTTTGTCGCAGACGGCAAGAGCCTCCTCCAGGGGCACACGGTTGCGCTCCCGCTCCTCCTCCGCCTTCCGCTCGGCGACAACCTTATCCTTGCCGAAAATGACGTCGTCCAGATCCACCTCGCTGCGGAACAGGCACAGATAGATCAGCCGGGAAAATGCCAAAAACAGCACCGCCACCACCGGGCAGATCAGCATGAGCAGTGATTTGAGCGCATAGCCGCTTCTGGTCATGGCTGTGTTGGCAGGGCTTTCCCGATCTGTTCTGCTCTTTTGCGCCATGCATCCCCAAACAAAATACAGGCCGGCGACAAGCGCATTGAGTGCCAGTATGCAGATAAAAAGAATTCTCTCTGTCCTCATGCTCTCACCGTCTCCTCGATTCGGCAGACAAATCCCGCCTCCTCAAATCTCTGGCGGACAAACCCCACGCCGGACGCATCCGTGTTTGCGAGAAGCACCTGAAGCTCCCCGTCCGACACCTTTCCGACATAATCCGTCTGCCGCACAAGCTTTGCGAGCCTCACGTCTGCCTGCTCCTCGGAGATACCGGAAATGTCAATGCTAAGCAGCGCGCAGGAGGTGAGATTCCGGCTCCGCGCCCGAAGAAACGCCTCCACCAGCTCACGGAAGGCCTCCGGCTCCAGAATATGGGTGTCCGGAATATATCGCTGCTGCGAGAGCGCCGCGATATAGCGGTTGGAGCGCAGCACCGCGTTCTGGATCAGAAAGCCCGTGATGGCCAGCATGTCCGCCTGCCCCAGTGTCATCCGCTCCCATGGGATGTCCCACACCATCAGGATGAGCTGCATCTCCTCTCCCTCCGCGTAGATGGCGTCCGCCATCAGCGGATACTGCGCATCCATTTTCTTGTTGATATATACGCGGTGTGCCGCCAGCGCCTCATACATCTCCGTCATTTCCGTGTAGTTGATCGAATTGCCCAGCCTGCGGGCGTTTGCTGAGGTCGAAGAGAAAAGCCTCGCGTAGGATCGGTTCGCCACCGTATAGACCGCGACATCCCCGCTGCGCATAATCTTCCCCAGAACCTCCGCCGCGTAGAAGAGTACCTCCGCCGGCTGATACTGGTTGAGCCTTGTCGTGATTTCATAGATCTTTCCCATACTGTCGTTCTGATTGATCAGATGATCCGAGAGCACATCCTTCACCCGGACATTGCTCCGGTTAATATCGGACATATCCCGCAGCTGCTTTTTTAAAAAGCTGATTTCACCCTCATAGTCATCCCTGATGGATCGCAGCCGGTCGCGCATATAGCCTACGGTAAAGCCGAGGATTAAGAGCTGGACCATCCAGACATAGGTGTGATAGTCCAGTATCACATCAAAGCCCGAGCGGTTGTACATCTGCCGGAAACAGTAGCCTGCAATGGCAAGCAGACTGGAGAAGATCGC
>CAZNQZ010000022.1:6568-14480 GCA_964575245.1 uncultured Lachnobacterium sp.
TGCTGCCCGTGCACAATCGCAAAAAGCAGCACATACAGAAGATAAAAATCCAGATCCTGAAACAGTTCATTTCCCACTGCGCGGTTGTTCAACATAAAAAAGGGGATAAAGCAAATCATGTTCTCAATGAAGGGAATCATGGCATGAACCAGGCCGTGAATGCCGCTTTTAAACCGTTCCCCCAGACTCTCCCGGCGGTTTCCCAGCGCCGAAAACCTGCTGCGGTTCCGTTTCAGGTAGTCCGCAAGCTCCGGTATCATCCGGGACGGCGCGTGCATGATCTGCATGCTGAACTCCTCTCCAAACGCGTGCTCCGTCAGCACGACGCTGTCGGTCTTTTTTTCCGGCTGCACTGCCAGCACAACCGTCTCCTCACCGTCTGCTCCCTTGAGACTGCTCTGAATCAGCTCGGCAATCTGGGTCTGGGTGATGCTGTAATGGCGGGAAATCTGGTACAGGGATTGCCTGCACTCCTTCGCTGCGGCCACCTGATAGATAAAATCCACAGCGTCCGGTATGGCCAAAAGCGAATAGCGCTTCTCGGTGTCGACGGTAAAATTGCCGGCATCAATGGTCTCCGGCACCCCCAGCTCATCCTCCACGCGAATCGTGCCGCCGCCGTCCAGCGCAATCTCCCCGGTCTCCAGCGCCTCCATTATCATCTTAGCACAGACATCGTCCATCTCGGACGGATATTTCGGGATTCCGTACAGGTGATCCAGCCGGAGTACCACCACATCCGCTCCCATCATCGTCCGGTAATCCTCGCACACCTTCTCGCCCATGGCAACTGACTGCGCCCTGGGATTGTCCGCGACATGGTTCACCACCCGTCCGTCAGTCCCCATCGCTATTCCGTGAAACACCACATCCGAAGAGAGATAGATAAACCTGCCCTTTTGGGTGGCGGAGTATGCCACCAGCATATTGAGCAGGGACGCGGAGTATTTTGCTACGACGCTCTTTGTGTCATCCCAGTGGAAATTTGTGTCGTAGGCACCAAAAAAAAGCGTGACATCCGGCTTTACGCTGGCAAACACCTCCCGGGTGCACACATCCTCATAGTCAAACCGGTAAGTCTCAAACGCGCGGCGGCAGCTGGGGATTTCCTTCCCCTCCTCCGTCAGGACAAAGACCCGGTGCTTTTCCTTATCCATTTTATCGACAAGCCTCTGCATGAGGGTGCCAAGGCTGCCCACAAGCAAAATATCCATGAAACCTTACACTCCAATCACAAATCCACTCCCAGCCCCTTCAGCTGCGCCAAAAACTGCCGGACATCCCGCAGGCTTTCCTCGAGGGGATTCAAAAAACAGGCGCTGACAGCTTCCGCCACCGCCTCCTCGGATTGTAAGCGCCTATAGTGTTCCCAGATAAAAGCGCCCGTCTCATTGAAGGATACCACTCCCTCGCTCTCTGCCCCGCTCTGCTGCATATCCAACAGCCAGCAGAGACCGGCTGCCCTCCGCAGCTGATAACGCCCGCCCTCTTCCATCCCGCATCTCCGTAATCGAGCAGGGAAGATTTATCCCCCTGCGCATAAAAAATCCTGCTGGCTCTATTATACTACAAAGCAGCATAAATAGCCAGCAGGAAAGAAGAAAAAATGAAGCGGATAAAAACTGTTAAGCGGTATAGTATTGCGCCTGCGCGTTCCAGAGCTCGAAGTATTTCCCGCGCTCATCCGCGACAAGGGTCTCATGACTGCCCTGCTGGATGACCCTGCCCTCGTCGAACACGGCAATCTCATCGCAGAAACGGCAGGAAGACAGGCGGTGGCTGATATAAATCGCGGTCTTGTCCCCGACAATCCGGTTAAAGCCCTCATAGATTTCCGCCTCCGCCACCGGGTCGAGGGCTGCGGTCGGCTCATCCAGTATAATGAACGGCGCATCCTTGTACAGCGCACGGGCGATGGCAATCTTTTGCGCCTCGCCGCCGGAGATCTGCACGCCCCCCTCGTCCAGCTCCCTGTATATGCTGGTATCAATCCCTTCCGGAAAACCGGCGAGCCGCTCCGCAAACCCGGCGTCCGTCAGGCTCTGCGTGACACGATCCCTGTCGTACTCCATGCCCGCCGCCACATTCTGCCCGAGAGGAAGGCTCAAAAGGCTAAAATCCTGAAACACCACCGAAAAAATATTCTGGTAATCCCGGTAGCTGTACTTTCGGATATCAATGCCGTTTAAGAGGATCTCGCCCTCGGTCGGGTCGTAGAGCCTGCACAAAAGCTTGATAAATGTCGTCTTTCCGGAGCCGTTCTGTCCGACAACCGCCAGACGGCTCCCCACTGTAAATTTCATGGACACATGCCGCAGGGCATAATCTGAGGCGCCGGGATAGCGGAAGGAGACATCCTTAAATTCCACCTCATACTTGCGGTCCGCGCGCTTCTCCGTGGTCAGGCTTCCCTGATACATCCGGTTGGGAATATCCAGAAATTCAAAGGCCGTCTGCATGAACGGCGCGTTGGCGCGCATGTCGCCTATGGTCCTGACCAGGCCGGAAACCGCTCCCGACAGGGCGGTGATGGCGCCGACATACTGCGTGACGCTGCCAACGCCGAAAGCCCCCGCCCACGCCTTTAAGCAGACAAACAGGTAGACCAGTCCCGTAAACAGGCTGGAGCACGCCGCGGACAGAAAATTGAGCATGCCCATCGGTCCCCTCGCATACCTTGCGCGGTCCGAATGTATTCCGAAACTGTTATATTTTCGCAGGTAATGGCCTGTAAAACCCTCCTGCCGATAGATGCGCATGTCCAGCCCGCGGCTTTGCCTTGTAATCTCAAAGCCAAAAAATGAGAACACGCGGTTGCCGAAGGTAGCGCTCTCCGGGTTGAGCGACCAGTACCGGTTCGCCCGGTTCGCAAACATGGGCGATAGAAACGTGACCGCCAAAAGCATCATAAGAATCACGGCAGTACACAGCGGATGGTTTAAGAAGGCAAGCCTCCCCGCCTCCGGAATGCGTCTGGCAAACAGGCCGACGGAGAGCGCCACGGCTCCCAAAATACCCAAAACGCTGCGGATCATCTGCTCATAAATCCCAAAAATTCTTCCAAGTCCCCAATTGCTCCAATTCGACGCCTGATCGATCTGAGAGAGCAGATCGTGCGTGTGCTGCGTATCGATATCCACATAGTCCATATCCAGCAGTTTGTCTGTGTACACTTTTGTCTGCGCCAGGTACAGGCCATCCGTCCGCCTGTTTCTCCATCTGCCCAGCAGGGCATTTACAATCTCTAAAAAAGCGGATACACCCACTGTCCATAGAACCAGGGAGCCCAGCCGCCCGGGCTCCCTCGCCCCGGCAAGCTCGTCGATGACCTGCGCGGCCAGATAGATGTTCACATAGGGTGACAGGGCCGAGAAAACGGTGCAGATCGCAGTGGAGACAAAGGCCGCCGGAGCCCTCTCCGCCATCAGCCAAAAGGCCCTCCGGTAAATGGCAAAGCTCTTTCCCCATGAGACCCCTTTATCCTTCGATGCTTTCCTGCTCATCGCTATTGCCTCCTTCCTTGAACATCAGCTCATGCAAAATTTGCCTTTGGCAAATGAGCTGACAAATGTAACACCTCCGAAGGAGGTATTACTAGCAATACCCTCTACGAGGGTGTTGCATTGGCTACATGTCAAGTTTTCTACGAAAACTCGACACATCCCTGATAATACTTGCTCTGCACGGCAAAGAGATCCGCATACTTTCCGCCCGCCGCCAAAAGCGCGTCGTGGGTGCCAGCCTCCGCAATCCTGCCATGCTCCAGAAACAGAACCCGGTCGCAGAAGCGCGTGGAGGCAAGGCGGTGGCTGATGTACACGGAAGTCTTTCCCGTGCTCAGCTCCCCGTATTTCTGATAGAGGTCACTCTCCGCAATGGGGTCCAGCGCGGCGGTCGGCTCATCCAGCACAATGATCGGCGCGTTCTTATAGAGCGCCCGCGCCAGCATGAGGCGCTGCATCTGTCCGCCGGAGAGCTCCACGCCGTCCTCGAACACCTTCCGCCCAATGTGCGCCCACTCCCTCTCCGGCAGGCTTTCGATTTTCTCCTTCAGCCCCGCTTCTTCCAGACATTCCCACACCCTCGGCAGATCGATCGCCGCAGACGCTTCATCCGCCACCGTCTGTGCCACGTTTTCGGCCACGGTCGCCTCCAGCACGGAAAACTGCTGGAATACTGCGGAGAACAGCCGGTAATAGTCCCAGCGGTTGAACTGTCTGATATCCTCCCCGTTTAAGAGCACCCGCCCCTCTGTGGGCTCGTAAAACCCGCAGAGCAGCTTGACCAGCGTCGTCTTCCCTGCGCCGTTTAAGCCGACAATTGCCAGCTTTTCGCCATTTCGGATGGTCAGGCTGATATGGCGTATCGTGTCAGTCTCTGCCTTGGGATAGCGGAAGGATACGTCCTCCAGGCGCAGCTCATAAGAGCATGCGGCTTGCAATGGCTTTCCGTCTGCAAATCGAAAGGTTTCCGGCATCTCCAGATATTCCCGCAGGGAGCACAGATCCAGACTCTGCCGCTGCAGATCCGTAAATCCGGCGAGGATTCCCCAGACCCAGGAGGAAAAGCCGCTCACCGCCGCAAAAAAGAGCAAAAACCGGGATGCCGGGAGACCTTCCCGAACCGTCATGGCAATGAGCCAGGCGTAGGCTAATCCGTTGCGCAGAAAGCTCAGCATCACAAGAATCACATCCACCCTCAGACAGACACGCTCCCGCCTGGCAATGAAATCCTCACGGAGCCTCCTCGCCCCGGCGTACACCTCCTCCAGCCACGGCCGCATCCCGAACATGCGGATATCCTTCGCCAGAGGGATGTCGCGGCTTTGAAACGTGACGTAATTCATCCGCCTCGTATGCGCAGCCTCCTCCTCCCGATGACGGTAGCACCAGTTGTTGATATAGCGGTTTCCGACGTATCCGAGCACGCCCGTCGCAATCACAATGCACACGAGCACGGGATGCAGCCCCGAGAGCAGCAGCAGGTAGACCACAAATCCGATCAGATTTTGAAGAAGGGAAATCAGTGTATTCCAGACCGCCTCGGTGGCAGCCATGTTGCTGGAAACCGCCCTCGATGCGGTTTCCGCTTTTTTCAGAACCTCCTCATTCTCCGTGTTGGGGTAGGAAGTAGTCATCTTTTTGTAGGCGATCTCTGATGAGATCCCTGAGCGCAGCTCAACCCTTCCAAAAATCGTGTTGCAATTGAGATAAGACTGAACCCCGGAGAGCTGCATCAGCGCGCCGGAAAAGACGGCGATCGTCCAAAGCATTTCGCCGAGGGGCGCAGCGCTCTCCACCTTCTGCAGGATCGTCGGCGCGAGAAAGAGTCCCGCCAGATTGTCCAGTACCGCGACAAGGACCAGTGAAAGCGACACCCAGAGAACACTGGGACAATCCCTCCACGCCTTTTTCACCATGTAGGCGGAATTCTGCCAAAAATTGTAGGATGGTTTCTCTTTTTTCTTTTTTGAATTTTGTCTCATATTCATTCTCCTCATCCATGGAACACCAGCTCATGCCCTGGCACGCCCTCTGTGAATAGGATGATAACGCATTCAGTTATTTTTTGGGGTATCCGGGGATGAATTGTCAGATTTGGGGGATGAAAGGGCAGACTGGGGCAGCAGAATCTCCGTCGTGAACGCCCCGTCCTCGCTGGCGCGGCAGAGATAGCCGCCCAGACGCTCCACGATGGCGTCGATGCGCATGAGGCCGAAGCCGTGCCCCCCGCCCTTTGTGCTGGCGAAGCGCCCGGCTGTTTTTTTCAGCTTGGCGTGCGCTGTGAAATTGGTAAAGGAAAGATAGAGCTGGGTATTTTTCATGTCCATGTAGATGCGGATCAGGCGTTTGTCCTCCGGCAGGGCGAGGGAAGCCTCGATGGCATTGTCAAAGAGGTTGCCGACGATACAGCACAGATCAATCTCCGGGATCCTGAGCCGCACCGGGATATGGGCGTCGGCGATAACCCGGATATTCTTGGAACCGGCAAGGGAAATCTTGGAGTTTAAGATAGCGTCCGTAAAGGGATTCCCGGTCTTGATCACGGTGTCCACCGTGGTCAGATCCTCGTCCAGCTCATCCAGATAGCGGGAGATCGCATCCAAATTGCCTGCGGCGGCATAAGCCTTCATTGCCTGAATGTGGCTCCGGTAATCGTGCCGCCAGCCCCGCATTTTGCGGTACATATTCTCCACCTCGGCGTAGTGGGTATTCACCAGCTCCTGCTGGTAGGCGGCAATGCGCCTGTCGATCAGCTTTAAGATCGGATTCATAGGCACCTCCTTTCGTTAGAGCATATCCGAATCCATAATGGCGCGGTTAATGGCATTGTACGCGCCCCGGGGCAGGGGAATCCGCGCCCCGTCATTCAGACAGATCTCGGTTTTGCTGACGTTTCGAATACAGGTCAGATTGACGATGGCGGAACGCCCCACCCGGTAGAAGCGTTCGTCCAGCTTTTGTGCCATTTCGCTCAGGGGCATCTTGACCGTCACCTCGGTGTCCGCGTGGATCGTGATATAGTTGAGCTGCACGTCCACATAGCGGATCTTTCTGACGGAAATGCGCACCAGCCCGCCCTCCGCCCGGATATCCAGCGTGCGCTCATCCCGGCAGAGCCTGTCCGCAGCGCGGTCCAGCACTCGAAAAAGCTTGTCCGTATTCACCGGCTTTACAAGATAGTGCAGGGCCGACACCTCGTAACCCTCCGCGATATAGTCCGAATATCCGGTGACAAAGATAATCTGAAGGCTGTCGTTATTCCGCCTCAGCTCCTTCGCCAGGCTCACTCCGTCCATGGCTCCCATCTCGACATCCAGAAGCAGCAGATCATAACACTGATCGCCGCTGTATTCAAACAGGAATGCCTCCGCAGAGGGAAAGATGCGGACCTTTGCCCGCCTTCCGCCAAGCCTCGCCCACTGCTCCACGCAGCCGGCGACATACTCTGCATCCTCTTTTTTGTCATCGCACACGGCGATCCGATAACTCATATGACACCTCACCAGAAAAAATAGTTACGCCGCAGGCATTTTGCTTGCGGCGTACTGATAAATCTTTTCGTCCGTACTGGGGAACACTGATGAAATCATTGTTTTCCTACACTCTGGAGAGGTACTCCCCGGTTCTCGTGTCGATCTTAATCACATCGCCCTGTTCCACGAACAGCGGCACCATGACGCTGGCCCCGGTCTCCACGGTGGCAGGCTTGGTCGCGCCGGTTGCGGTGTCTCCCTTTAAGCCCGGCTCCGTTTCCGTGATCGCCAGCTCCACAAACAGCGGCGGCTCCACAGCGAACACACTGCCCTTGTAGGAACAGATCTTGACCATCTCGTTCTCCTTCACAAACTTGAGCGCGTCACCCACATTGTCCTTCGTGAGATCCACCTGGTCGTAGGTCTCCACGTCCATGAAATGATAGAAATCATCGTCCTCATACAGATACTGCATGTCCTTGCGGTCAATATGGGCGGTCGGACATTTCTCGGTGGGCCGGAAGGTCTTCTCGACCACGCCCCCGCTGACAATATTTTTAAGCTTGGTGCGCACAAACGCCGCACCCTTCCCCGGCTTCACATGCTGAAACTCGATAATCTGATAGACATTACCCTCAAGCTCGATGGTAACACCGTTTCTGAAATCTCCTGCTGAAATCATTCGATCTTCCTCCTTCTCGGAAAGTTTACAATAAATTGGCAGATATTGCAAGTCTTTTCTTTTTTGTCCCTCTTCCGCAACAGATTACTCGCTGTAATTCTCGCTGAACACCAGCTGGGCAAAGTTGTAAAAGCCCAGATACCAGACGTTGAAATCATGCGCTCCCTCAACCTCCTGCCACATGAAATTCTTCTCCGGATCAAACTGCTTGCAGACAATCGGAAGATTCTTTGCCGCATTGGACGAGCTGCTCA
>CAZNQZ010000023.1:0-14366 GCA_964575245.1 uncultured Lachnobacterium sp.
GCTGGAAACGCCGCTCCAGTGCCGCATCCTTCTCAATGTACTCCCGGTACTCGTCGAGTGTGGTAGCGCCGACACAGTGCAGCTCGCCCCGCGCAAGCATCGGCTTTAAGAGCTGGCCCGCATCCATCGCACCGTCCGTTTTTCCAGCACCAACTATAGTGTGCAGCTCGTCGATAAAGAGAATGATCTGCCCCTCCGAACTTTTCACCTCATTCAACACTGCCTTCAGGCGCTCCTCAAACTCTCCGCGGTATTTTGCCCCCGCCACCAGAGAGCCCATGTCCAGCGCAAACAGCTTTTTGTCCTTCAAGCCCTCCGGCACATCACCGCGGACAATGCGCTGCGCGAGCCCCTCCACAACGGCGGTCTTGCCCACGCCGGGCTCGCCGATCAGCACCGGGTTATTCTTCGTCTTTCTCGACAGAATACGGATCACGTTACGGATCTCCGCATCCCTGCCGATCACCGGGTCCAGCTTCTGCTGGCGCGCCCGCTCCACCATGTCATAGCCATACTTTTCCAGCGTGTCATAGGTCGCTTCCGGATTGTCACTTGTCACCCGCTGATTCCCGCGCACTGTGGAGAGCGCCTGCAGAAAGCGGTCTCTGGTCAGCCCGTACTCACGGATGAGCTCCTTCAGCGCCGGATTGGGGTACTTCAAAAGGCACAGGAAGAGATGCTCCACGGAGACATACTCGTCTCCCATGCTCTTTGCCTCATCCTCCGCGTGTATGAGAACCTGATTCAAATCCTTCCCCATCCGCAGCTCCCCGCCCGACACCTTCACACGGGCATTCAGCCTGCGCAGAGCATTTTCGGTGAAATGCTCCAGATTAATCCCCATCTTCTCGACGAGCTTGGGAATCAGCCCGTCCTCCTGCTGAAGAAGCGCTGCCAGAAGATGCTCCTGCTCCAGCTCCTGATTGCCGTATTCATTGGCAAGCTTTTCACAGTCATTCACCGCCTCGATGGACTTCTGCGTAAATTTTCTGATATTCATAGACTCACCTCCCTGATGATAACAAATCCTCTTTGTCACCTGTTATATCACGGTTTGTTAGCACTGTCAAGAGGTGAGTGCTAAAATTTTCAGAATATTTTTGCAGATGCGATATACTCCCCGATCCGCACGCGGATTTCTTTCCGGCTGCCATTTCCCTGAAATAAATCCCGGCTCAGGCGGATCGCCCCCTTCTGGAACAGCAGGATAATTGTGGAACCGCCAAATTCAAAGTACCCCTTTTCCTCACCGGCCCGTACCGGTGCCTGTCGGGATGACCTTCCGTAATTTACGATCTTTCCGACCAGCAGAGCACCGATTTCCATCTGAACCATGGTCCCGAACTGTGTTGTCTCAATCACCTGATACGCTCTGCTGTTTTGGATATATACCGGAACCGTTCCGAGGGCAATCGGCCTGACGCAGTGCAACACGCCCGGAAGGTTTCTCGATGAAAGGATTTTACCGTCCGCAACATAACAATATCTGTGGTAATCCGCAGGAGTTAAGCGGAAAATAAGCGCTGTGCCGCCTTCAAATTCTTTTGCGAGCCCGCCGTCCTTTAATAAATCCCTCAAATAATACTGCGTATGCTTGATCTCAAAGGCAGTTTCTTTACTAATTCTAAGCGGGGTCAGAAATCCGTCACAGGGACTGAACAGATGGCCGTCGGTCAGATCCGGACAAAACAGTTTCCGCTTTCTGGTAAAGAAATCATTGAACGAGGAGAATCCCCCTTCCGGAATTTCTATCCCGTCCATATCAATCTGATGCTTACGGATAAAGTATGGCACCAGAAATCTCGAAATCCGGGATGACAGAATAGTTCCTGCCATCCGGGATACCCCCGGCTGCACCAGCACCTTTAACAGCGATCTCCCCAAAGCCGTCCTGTATAAAAATTTTAAGCTGAGCGACTCCTTCATATTACGTCCCACCCCATAAAAAGCATCATTCCCAGCGCTTCAAAAATTCCAATGACAATCAGACATACCTTTCCAAAAACTCCCGGCTTTCTGATTTCAACCGGTGTGAGAAAGCCCACTCCCATTAGGATCAAAAGTATCGGAAAGCAGGCTATACTTTTGAATAACCTGCAGTCATACAACAAATAGACCACCGGCAGCAGGATGGTCACCGTGGTCACCGGGATCCCCATAAAGTTTTTTCGCTTTTCGGATGTCTGGCTCTGCCGTTCCTCCTCCTGCACATTAAAATATGCCAGACGAATCAGCGCACACAGGACGAACAACGCCGAAACCAACCCGATCCATGCATTTTTGCCGGATGCGATATAGACAAAAACCCCCGGCAAAACGCCAAAGCTGATCAGGTCGCTCAGGGAATCAATCTGGACGCCGAATCTCTTTTCACTCGCAGTTCTCACCTTTGTCTGGGCCACTGTCCCGTCAAACATATCGCACAGCCCGGCCAGCATCAGGCAGAAAATCGCCTCCCCAAACTCCCTGCTGATAACCCTTAAAATTCCGCAAAATGCAAATATCATCCCGCAGTATGTAAGTATCACGGTATAATCATAGTATCCAAGTGCTTTTTTCTTCATTTTGTCCACCTCGCTTTATTTTATCAACCCGAACAGTATACTGTACACCAAAATGCACCATGGCTTACCCAAAATGATAATCCAGATAAACTTTTTGCTGTTCATTTTTATCAGACCGGAAAAGTAACACAGAAAATCGTCCGGAAACAATGGCAGCAGGGTCGCAATAAACAGAAAGCGCTCAAATGATTTACTGGTAACCAGCTTATTGCTCCATTTGTTGTACTGCTTTTCCGAAAACATGGCAAGCACGATGTCAAGACCGAATTTCCTTGCCAGAAAATAGGCGATAATGGACCCCATGCTGATACCGATATAATTGCACAAAAAACCGATTGTACTGCCGAATGCCACTGCCCCGGCTACACAGCCCAGATATCCCGGCAACACCGGAATCACTACCTGAAATGCCTGAAACAGCGTGAGGATGAGCGGTGCCGCCACCCCAAAGCCCTTCATATAGATCTGCAAATCCTCCACTGAGGTGAACTTCTGATTAAAAAACTGCTTTGCCAGCAGAAATGCTGCAATCACAAAAACAATAATAGCTCCCGCCTGAATTTTCTTAATCACGCATCCGCCTCCTTTCCTTCCATCTGCTGTAAATTTTTAGTATTTTGTCTCTGTACCACAGGGAAAAGCCGCTTTTAGAGACAAACAGATAACTCGCCTCCGCAAGCGCGATCCCGGCGATTCCGTCGATCAAAACGTGCTGCTTCGTCGTCAGAGTGGATACGCAGACGCTCAGTGCAAAGAGTACGGATGCCGCCTTGTACCATCCGGGAATACGCTTATTCTCCCTCACCGCAATAAAGCAAAACCAGCTCGTCAGACAGTGTATGGACGGAAAGAGATTGTCTGCCGCGTCCGCGCGGTACAGCAGCTCCATCACTGTCTCCCAGAAGGAATCTCCCTCAATGAGCGGCCTTACGTTGGTGGTCGGAAATAGCAGAAATATGACAAGGCACACAAGCTTCGCCACCAGATCCGCCCCAAGGAAACGGAACGCCGTCTCCTGCTTCTGCCTGCATCCGAGTATGTAGTTTACGATCCAGAAAACATAACAGCCAAAATAGACAGCAACGGTCCACGGAATAAGCGGTATCCGGTCCTCCAGCGGGTTTGAGAGATTATAATGATATCTTTCGCTCGTAAAAAAGCGAGTTCCATAGTAGGCTAACGCATTACAGGAAAGTGTTAAAATCAGTGGCAGCTTCATACTTCCCGGAATAATTATTGTCTTTTCTTTCAGGTGCTTCGTCATTTTATATATCCAATCTCGAATAAGAAGTGTAAGTGAACCTGACAGGCTTTCTTTCAGTTTACTCTATATTTCTTAACAGGGCCTTAACCAGTTTCTTAAAAATTCTTATCAGAGCAATGGACACTCACTCTTCTCTCCGAAACTTAAATTTCAGGCAGATACAGAAGTTCTCATCGGAACACACCACATCGCATTGCCCCCCCATCTCCCTCATCATTGTCCTGATATTGCGGATTCCGATATGATAGCCCTCCTTCTTTGCTTTTTCCCTGACGCAGGCATTTTTCCAGAAAATGCACATTTCATCTCCGTCACATTCATCCCAAACCAATACGCCTTCCCGCCTGTCCGCATATTTGAGAATTTTGGAGGAAATATTATCCATGACTCTGGTAAGATATTCTTCACAAGCCAAAATCTGGCCCTTTTCCAGCTTTAAATTTTCCGTGACTGTCAGGCCCTGCTCCAGCAGATATTGGCACATGTCCGATAATCCGTCAAAGAAAACGCCCTGCACGGATATATACTCCACCGGAACATACCTCTCTTCCGAAACGCGGACCGCATAGGCAAGCAGGCCGTCGGACAATTCCTTCATATGCTGGATTTTCCTGATCATTTTGTCAATTAGTTTCCTCTTGTCCTCTTCATTTTTATACTTTTCATTTTTTATTATCTCTGCATACAAAAGCACCGAGGTGAGCGGAGTGCGCAGGTCATGCGAAATTTCAGTCACCATCTCCTGATTTGTTTTTTTCAGGCGCTCCACCTCATCAATCTGGTTATGAAAGGAAATTTTCATTGCGTTTAATCCCTTCGCCATCTCCGCAATTTCGTCGTTTCCCCGCACATGCACTTCATAATCCAGATTGCCGCCCTCAAGAATCTCAATATCTCTGCTCAGTTGATTGATGTAATGAATTTTTCCTCGGATACCAAGCATGGTAATTACGATAAACAAGACGCAGGATATGACGATATCGAGAACCAGAGCCACAAAATAAGCATTATAGGAGTACATTTTCATAATGAGTACCTGCACCGGCCCGTCCATCAGATCCATGTCATAATAAAAATTCTTTGGATAGATGATCTGATCCTCTGCACCGGACGGCGCTTTGTCCAGATAGTGGTCAGAGGTATAGAGCAGCTCGTCCTCATCCTTGATCTGCACATAGATAAACCGGTTATCCCTCATCCACCTGTCCAACTGATCCAGATTTGCAGAAGAAATGCCCTGATTCCTGATGTATTCCTGCAGCTGTAAAACATATTTCTGATTGTTCGACTGTACCAGAATCCGGCTGCGGTAATATTTGTCGAACTGCCGCTCAAACAGGAATCTCGCTAACACAAAAAATAACAGGCTGACCATTCCCGCAAAAAGCAGCAGGATGAACCACTCCATATACAGTGAAAGCCTCACTTCATCTTTCTCCTTCAAAACGATACCCCTTTCCCCATACAGTCTTAATATATACAGGCTCCTGATCGTTCGGCTCAATTTTGATCCGCAGCTTTCGGATATGCACCATCACCGTTCCGTTGCAGTTGTAAAAATATGGCTCCTTCCAGATGGACTCATAGATATTCTGGGCGGAAAATATTTTTCCCCGGTTTTTCATCATCAGAAGGAGCATCTGATACTCGATATCGGTCAGCTCAACCGCCTTTCCATCCACAAACACCTCATTGTACCTGGTATGGATCCGGATACGGCCGATGACAAGATGCTCTTCCTCCTCTTGCGTCTCCTCCCTGTCCGGACTGCTGCTGTATGTCGTATAGCGCCGGATCTGCGCCTTCACCCTCCCCAAAAGCTCCGCATAGGAAAAGGGCTTTGTCAGATAGTCATCCGCACCGGCCATTAGGCCCAGCAGCTTATCCGACTCCTGCGCCTTCGCGGTGAGAAACAAAATGGGGACAAAGGACTGCTTTCTGATTTCTTCGCACACCCTGAGCCCCGACATTCCGGGCATCATAATATCGAGAATGACAAGCCCGGTGTCCTCTGACAAAATCTCAAGCCCGGCCTCTCCGGATTCCGCCTCACTCACCAGAAAACCCTCGCTCTCAAGCAAAATCCGAATGCCCTCCCGGATGTCCGCGTCGTCTTCTATCATCAAAATTTTTGTCTGCTCCATAACTGGTCTCCGTTAACCTGATTTTATTTTTGCCCTTTGTATCATATCATTCCATACAGCGAGCGTCAACGTGCATGCCTGAAATTACCGCTTGACATTGACCCAGCGTCAAGTGCTATCATAGCTTTGAGGTGATCAATATGAAAGAAGACGATCGGATGGATATTGCAGAGGTGTGCAGCCTGTTTGGCATATCCTCACGGACGCTGCGCTTTTATGAGGAAAAGGGAATTGTAGAGAGCGATCGGACAGGATGCTCCAGGCGCAGAAAATACAACAAAAGCCAGATCAACCGGATTCAGATAATTATGGTTCTGCGGACACTGGGATTATCTGTCAAAACAATTCAGGACTATCTGGCAGGCAAGGCGGATCTGAGGGAAATCATTTCTCTGAGGCGTGCGGAAATCAGCGCGCTGATCCACACCAAACAGCGGGAAATCCGCATCCTGACCGACGCCCTGGCCGCGATGGAGGACGGAGAAGATATTTTCGCCCCCGAAAAAAACAGTCAGAGGGAACACGACTCCGCCAGAGAACAGATTGCCAGAATTTGCTCGGAATATATTATAGATGGCCGTCTGGCGGATTTGTACACCTATTTCAGCCGAAAAATGAAGGACTATATGCCCATGGAGGTCTTTCAGAAGATTTGGAGCGACGCGTTGATCGGCCTGGGAAAATTTGCAGGGTACGGCGAAACCGAACCGGATGCGGACAACCAGAATATGATTTACCAGTATTTGAAGTTTGACAAAATGACCATAAGGCTCGCCTATGTATTTCACGGCAAACGGATTCACGGATTATGGGTGCAGTATTGCGGAAAGGAGCAGCAATCATGACATCAAGAAAACTGAAAATCATCAGAAATATCATAATGTTACTGGGAACAGCAGCCGCTTTTCTGATCTGGCTGGGCAACCCCGCATGGATTGAGAACAATGCTGCGGTGCATGTCGGAACCGGGCGTTACGGGACAAAGGCCGGGTCTCTCATTGTACTGCTGTTCCCGCTGGTTGCCCTCATCCCGCACAGGCCCAACGCCGAAATCCATACCGCCGATGAAGGAGAGCGGGCCGGAATCCTGGAGGAGCGGGAAAAACGGTCCGCCCGGCTGCAAATCATATGGGCAGCTGCCATGTCTGCCGTCGCCTGCTCTTTGATGTGTATGTGGAGGTTTGTTTAAAAAATTTCCTCCAGTACCTTCTTGAGCGTTCCGGCTGACTCGTGCAGCGCCGTCACCTCCTCCTTGTCGAGGGCGATGGGCACCTTCGTCTCACAGCCGTTGGCTCCAACGATGCAGGGCATGGAGAGAACCACATCCTCGATACCGTACTCTCCGTTCATCATGGTAGAGACAGGCAGAATGGAGTTCTCGTCCCTGATGATGACCTCGCAGATGCGTTTCACCGACATGGCGATGCCGTAGTAGGTTGCGCCCTTCTTCGCAATGATCTCATACGCGCTCTCCCGCACCTCGCGCGCGATCTGGTCCGTGGACTCCACATGATTGTAATGCCCGCGCATCTCGCAGAAATCATCCAGCGGAATTCCCGAGACGTTCGCGCTGCTGAAGGCTGCGATCTCGCTGTCCCCGTGCTCCCCCACAATAAAGGCGTGGACGCTGCGGCTGTCCACCTGCAGATGACTGCCCAGCTTCGTCTTCAGGCGCGCGGTGTCCAACACTGTCCCGGATCCGATCACGCGGTTCTCC
The DNA here is from genome assembly GCA_964575245.1 of uncultured Lachnobacterium sp. Classification (GTDB taxonomy): domain Bacteria; phylum Bacillota; class Clostridia; order Lachnospirales; family Lachnospiraceae; genus Roseburia. The sequence continues at coordinate 7,690 of CAZNQZ010000023.1, forward strand.
GGATATCCGCTCAGCTTCTGCGCTGTGTAGGTCAGGATATCTACCGGGTTTGCCACCACAAGCAGAATCCCCTCAAAGTCGCGCTTCACAATCTCAGGGATAATGGAGCGGAAGATATCCACATTTTTGTGCACCAGATCCAGACGGCTCTCGTCGGGCTTCTGATTGGCGCCCGCAGTGATCACAATGATCGCGGAGTCCGCGATATCGTCATAGTTTCCCGCATAGATCTGCATCGGCCTTGTGAAGGGGACACCGTGTGAAATATCATAGGCCTCGCCCTGCGCCCTGTCATGGTTCGCATCCAACAGCACCATCTCTGTAAACAGGCCACTCTGCATCAACGCGAAGGCCGACGCAGCTCCCACATAGCCGCATCCGATGACAGCGACCTTCTGTTTGTTAATTCTTGTATTTACTTCACTTTCATTTCCATTCATTACAGCATTTTTCCATCCTTTCCTTGATTTCCAACTCATCAAGGATAGTATTCCAATTTCTAAGGCCTTTATTACACTGCAACAAACTGTTTTATATCTTTAGGATTTAATAAATACCCATTTTATGCTCTTTTTTATGAATTTTTTACGTCAATTTCCGTCTCAGCTGACTCAATACCTTCTTTTCCAGACGCGAAACCGCCACCTGATTCATCCCAAGAATCGCCGCGACCGCCGACTGGGTCCGGTTCTCCATGTAGCGCAGACGGATCAGGCGCTGTTCCCGCTCTCCGAGCTCTCCCACAGCCTGCTCCAGCGCGATGTGATCAAGGATCGGATTTTCAAATCTCTGTCCGTCCTCGAGCTGATCCTCCAGCGTCAGCTGTTTTTCATCCCCGCTGTTCACCGGCTTTTGAATACTGTCCACCTCTGCCCCCGCCTGCATCGCCAGGATGATATCCTCATAGGGCAGCCCGGTCTCCTTTTTGAGCATTTCCATCGTCGGCTCCGCGTTGTCGATTTTCTTCATCCTCTCTCGTACATTCGCAATTTTTCTCGCATTTTCCTTAATTTGCCGGCTGACATGGATCATCCCGTCATCCCGGAGAAATCGACGGATTTCTCCCATAATGAGCGGAACCGCATAGGTGGAAAACGCGTAGGGCAGCGACGGGTCAAAGCGGTCGATCGCCTTGATCAGTCCGATGACGCCGATCTGGCACAGCTCCTCAGACTCCAGCCCGCGGTCCAAAAATCTTCCCGCCACCATGTGTACGAGCCCCATATTTTCATTGATCAGTTTTTCCCGGATTTTTAAATCTCCCCTCTGTGCCTCTGCGATGGCATCCAGCCATGCCCTATCTTCTGTGGCAGAGCTACTGTTCACCGCCCTCCGCTATGTACTTCCACAGCGTCACACGGGTTCCCTTTCCGGGAGCCGATGTAACCTCGATGCGGTCCATAAACGCCTCCATGAAGGAAAAGCCCATGCCGGAGCGCTCCAGCTCCGGCTTTGTCGTGTAAAACGGCTGCCGCGCGGCCTCAATATCCGCAATTCCGACCCCCTTGTCCTCTACCTGCACAGTGAGTTCCCTGCCCTTCCGGTCACAGACGATAAAAACCTGTCCATTTCCCTCCTCTTCGTTGTAGCCGTGAATGATCGCGTTCGTCACGGCCTCGGAAACCGCTGTTTTCACATCCGCCATCTGTTCCAGGGTCGGATTCATGTCGGTCATAAATGCCGCCACCAGCATCCGCGCCAACCCCTCATTTACCGACCTTGCGTCAAACGACACCCGCATATGATTGAATATTTCCTCCATACCTACCTCCCATTATTCTCGACGAGATCTGTCCGAATCAAATGATTCAGCCCCGACTTGTGAAAAATTGTCCTTGCCCGCTCTCCCAGATGCACCGCATAAATCTCCCCGCGGTACATTTCCATCGTCCGGCTCCTGCCGATCATCACGCCGATCACGGAGCTGTCCATAAACTCGGTTCCCGAAAAGTCAAACACAAGCCGCCTCACATGCCAGGAGTCAATCAGAAAATCAATTTCCCGGCTCATGACCTTGGCCGCGTGATGATCCACCTCCCGCGGCATCGGGACTACAAGAGTCTCCCCTTCCATCTGATACGCTATATCCATCCTGCTCTCTCCCCTTTCCCTGCGCAAAGAAAAAGACGCCATGGGTAACAGCCCCGACGTCTTTTGTAAGATAATGATATTGTTGATTTTGATCACTCCTGCGCGCCCACATAGTTCCGCGAGGTGCGCGCCCGCTGTGTCCCCGGATAATTGTCGACCACAAACTGGTAATACTCTCTTGCGGACTCCAGATCACCGCTCCTGCGGTAAGCCTGCGCCAGATAGTAAGCGGCATTCCCGCTCTCATAGTCCATCTGCTCGGCGACAACCTTCTGCAGATTGTCGATCGCCTCCTCGTATCCCCCGCGACCGTATGCCGCGTAGCCGTCCGCATAGAGCGTCGAAAGATACTTCTCCTTCACCTGTGTATTCAGATCATTATAAATGTTTTTCACATCGACCGACAGATAGGAATATTCCACCTGTTTTAAGAGCTCTCCGGCATGCATCGCATCCCCGGAATGAAAGGTCACATAGGCTTCGATCAAATGCTGGTAGGTTTTGATTTTGTCCTCAACCTGTTCGTAATTCTGCCGCTCTCCGTCAACTCTCTCCTCCAGCTCCTCGATCTCATCCTCGAGTTCGCGGATCGTCCGGTCTCTGGCCGCCATCTCGTCACTCGCCTCCAGAAGCTTCTGTTTAGCCATGTCATCGGCATCGCTTCGCACCGATGGCACGATCAGCCACACAGTCACTGCAACGCCAACGATCAGCCCTATGATAATGGACAGAATCGTCGATCCCAGAGAGGATTCCTTGAAGCGCTTCGGCATAATGATCGTCTCATTGCCGCTCTGGTAAGAGATCAGATCATCCTCCTTCGCCTTCTGCCCGTTCCCCTTCTCCTTGAGCCTTTGATTGACCTCCTTTAAATACCGGAGTGTCAGGGTATTGTTGGCGTCGATCTTTCCCGCATTCCGCAGACATTTTTTTGCCAGATCCAGCTTGTCCTCCTGCAGATAGAGGAGCGCCAGCAGCTGATGTCCGCAGATCAGCCTGGGATTTAAGGATATCACCTTTTTCAACTGGATCATTGCGAGATCCCGGCTGTCCTGTTCACAGTAGCGCAGCGCCTGATTGTATTTCTTGATCGTCTGATTGATCGTGGCAAGCTGTCCGCGGTTTTGCTGGATTGCGTCCAGATAGCGGTTAGCCGGATTATCCTGCGGCTGGTAGCTGCGGCTGATCACCCACTCGCTCAGAGCGTCCACCGTCTCCCCCATCTCATAGTACACAAGACCGAGAAGATTTCTGGCGTCAATATGATTTTTGTTAAATTTCAGGCATTTTTTCAGACTTTCCACGGCTCCGGAGAGATTCCGCACGGACGCGCGCTCCAGTCCCTGATTGTAATAGGCGTTGGATGTGCGGACAATCCTGTGGAAAACCGTAACATCTGCCCCACAGGAGGAGCACTTATCCCCCTGATCCAGTTCATTCCCGCACCTATAGCATCTCATAATTGCTGCCCATCCCGATTTAAACGCAGAAGCTCTGAAATAATATCCGACACATCGGTCAAGTCGCGGTTATTAATCGCGGATTCCGCCTCCTCCACCTCGAGGCTGGGCTGAAAATTTTTGAGTTCCTCTTCAATATTTATCATAATTCCTCCGGGCCGCTATGCAACCACATCGCCAAGCCTATGCATCACAACATTGCCATCCTTCTTCTTGAAGAGAATGGATTTCTGTTCATCCTTAATCAAAAGCAGACTCTGATCAATCGTAACTACCGTGTTTGGATACACCTCGCGCAGCACCTGAACCGTGGCATCCTTTCCCCGCTCCACAATGGCATTCAACCGCTCCAGATCCTTTACCCTCTGCGCGATCTCCGCCTGCTTTGCGAGCTTTGCCCGCAGGAGCGCAACCTTCCGGTCGTCGCTGTTGGGATCGGTGCCTGCGGCCCTTGCGATATTTTCCAGCATCGTCATGCCCTCGTTCAGCTTGTTGAGCAGGCCGTTGTCGTCCCTGATCTGGCTCTCCAGATCAATGATATTGCGCAGGATTTCCGCACTGGTTCCCACATGCACCTGCGTCCGAACCTCATTGACATTGCCGAGGGTATCCGCCTCAATCCCGCTGGTAGCATAGGCTTCCCCGCCCACAATTCCGGCGTGCTTGCCATCCAGAAAGATTCTCTCATAGCTGACCAGCTTACAATTCAAGGCAGAATTCAGACGAATGCAGCCCTCCGCTTCCACAAAACAGTATTCAAAAAACTTAGCCTGAATATCCCTTTTCGAGCGGATGACTGCCTTCTCTCCTCCGAGCACGCCTCCGCGCAGCAAAACGCCCTTGCCCGCCTCCAGCGTGCACGCCTCGCAGATGCCATCCACCGTGATCGTACCGGTTGCCTTCACCACAGACCCCGCCGTGACATTGCCGTGAATCACGACATCCCCTCGGAAATCAATATTGCCGGTGTGCAGATCCACATCTCCCCGCACCTCATAGACAGAGGAGATGACAATACGGTTGTTCTGCATCTCAATTTTTCCGGTGACATCCGCCGTGTAAGTCATGCCGTCGTCAGACCGAGTAAAGCCCTTGCCGACGATCGGCGGGAGCGGACGCCCGCGCTTTGCCCTTAAAGGCTTGCCGGTAACGGTTGTCCCATCCTGTCCCGGAATCGGCTCATTGTAGGTGGCAATTACCTGTCCCGCTTCCACCATTTCGATGGCATGAACACTCCAATAGTCCACAGACCCGTCGTCGCGCACCGTCGGCTTGCTGTTGAGATCCATGTCAAAATTGTACAGATAGTACCCGTCCTGTCCATCGACCGGCGCAACACCCTTCGCAATGCGAACCTCGCGGTTGTAGATGGCCCCCTTCTGCATCAGCTCAACGGCCTTCATATCAATCCCAAAGGTAATGTGGTTCTTCTGAAGCAACTCAAGAAGGTCCGCCACCGTATATTCAGTTTTTGATTCCGGTTTGACAAGGTATAACGATGCCTCCATCTCATCCGGAGAAATCCGAACCTCGGACACCCTTTTCTCAATCGCTTCCATTGTATATTCTCCCATGTGGATAGAACTATAATACAAGTTTAGCACTTATAAAAAAATTTTTCAACTGTTTTTGATTAAACTCGCAAGACGTTCTTCGACCTGCGCCATCATCTGTTCGTAGGTTTGCAGTTTTTCCCTCTCGCTCTGAACTTTCTCCGGCTTTGCGTTGCTCAGGAATTTTTCGTTGGACAGCATCCCGCGGGATCGCGCAAGCTCCTGCGCAAGCCGCTCCCGCTCCTTTTCCAGCCTCGCCTGCTCCTTCTCGATATCCACCAGATCCTCCAGCGGCAGGTAAACAACTGCGTCGGGAATCACGGCGGACACCGCGTCCTCGCCAATTCCCGCCGTATCCGCCTGCACCGTGATGCCGCTCGTGTATGCCAGATTCACATACACCTCCCGGTTGTCCTCAAAGACGGAGCGTACATCCGCGCGGTCGGAGACAATAAAAAGCTTTGCCTTCCGCGAGGGCGGCACATCCATCTGCGTCCGGACTCCGCGGACAGCCCTCACCAGATCCTTGCAGTGCTCCACAGCAGACTCCGCCTCCGGGAAATTCCGGTCTGTGCGGTACGTGGGCCAATCGGAGAGCATGATCGTCTCCTCCTCACTCTGCAGTGAGCAGAAGATTTCCTCAGTGATGAACGGCATAAACGGATGCAGGAGCTTTAACGCCTGAATCAGCACCGTGCGCAATGTCCAGAGCGCCGCATTTGCGGACGCCGGGTCCTCCTCCCTCTTGTAGGTGCGCACCTTCGTGATCTCGATATACCAGTCGCAGAACTCATCCCAGATAAAGTCATACACCTTCTGCACGGCGATCCCGAGCTCATATTTGTCCATGTTTTCCGTGACATCAGCTGCCAGTGTATTGACCCTGGAGAGAATCCATCTGTCCGCCATATGCAGCTCTTCCGGCAGGGGCTCACGGACCCCGGCCCCCTCGAGATTCATCTGGATAAAGCGGGACGCATTCCAGACCTTGTTTGCAAAGTTGCGGGACGCTTCCACGCGCTCCCAGTAAAAGCGCATGTCATTGCCGGGCGCATTGCCGGTGATCAGCGTCAGCCGCAGCGCGTCCGCGCCGTACTTGTCAATGACCTCCAGCGGATCGATGCCGTTGCCCAGGGATTTACTCATTTTCCTCCCCTGGGAATCCCTGACCAGACCGTGAAAGAGCACCGTGTGGAAGGGAGCCTTCCCCATCTGCTCATAGCCGGAAAAAATCATGCGGATGACCCAGAAGAATATGATATCGTAGCCCGTCACAAGCACGTCGTTCGGATAGAAATAGTCCAGATCCTCCGTCTTTTCGGGCCAGCCGAGCGTCGAGAAGGGCCACAGCGCGGAGGAGAACCACGTGTCCAGCGTATCCTCGTCCTGCGTCATGTGCGAAGAACCGCACTTCGGACATTGGTTTGGACGTTCCGCGGCGACCACCATCTCACCGCAGTCCCCGCAATACCATGCGGGAATGCGGTGCCCCCACCAGAGCTGGCGGCTGATGCACCAGTCCCTGATATTGTCGGTCCAGTTGAAATAGATCTTTTCCATACGGCTGGGCAAA
>CAZNQZ010000024.1:0-14285 GCA_964575245.1 uncultured Lachnobacterium sp.
AAAGGCAAAGGCAATGAAAATCAGTGTGATTTCATAGCTGTTCCCCACAGCCGCCAGTGCATTTTCGCCGATGAATTTCCCGGCGACCAGACTGTCCGCTATATTGTAGAGCTGCTGGAAAACGATACTGCCGAAAAGCGGCAGGCAAAATCTCCATATTACGGTTTCCGGTTTCCCCACGGTCAAATCCCTGTTCATAACGTGTTTCCCCTTCTGTTTTTACATTCGCCGACATTGCCATACTACCATAACACACTTGATTTTACAAGTTGACATAATTCTGAGGAGGCGCTGATTAAAGCGCCTCCCTAATGTAACATATACCATTCAAACAATTTTCCGGATTTCCTCCGCGATGAACCGGACAGGGGCATCACAGGCGCCGAGCTTTTCTGCCTGCCCGAGAAGCATTCCGTGCACCTCTCGGAGAATTTCCACGCCTTTTTCCGGGGAATTATCCTCTTCCCTGCGTCGGGCTGGCCGGGTTACGGTACTCATTTTGTCGCAGATATTGTCGAATGCAGACCTTTGTTCCGGACTCAGCAACGGCCCAAGCTTGCGAATTTCCCCTTTGAGATAAAAGAGCAGGATACGGCTCTGGAAGACAAGATTATCATTTTCCGTGTCCGCCGTCCGCTCCTGTCCGGCACTCCCGTCCCGTCCGGCAAGCTCCCGCACGACATCCGACGAAAGCTCCCCAAAAAACAGGAGAACCTCTTCCAGCCGCTCTCTGAAAGCCGGAATGCCGTCGAACAGCTGTCGGTGATCCGGCATGCGCAGCAGATCCAGGTCAGCGGCGGAGGCGACGAGCTCCAGCCGGAGCAGATAATCCTCCAGAACCGGCACACTGACATCCTCAAGCGCCAAAGAGGAAAGCTCCTCTGCAATTCCGTTGATTTCATCCCCGAGATAGCCGCAGGGAAGGGCGGCAGTCTCCGACAGCTTATCTGCGGCAAGTCTTCCTGCCTCCGCGGCAGCCCGCAGCTTCTGCTCCGCATCCTTACGCATATCCTGAAAGATCAGCGCGGTCAGCTCCTGGAAAAATTCCGCGGTTTCACAGAGCTTCGTCCGGGCATTTTGGGCCAGCTCCACATACCTGGCGGTGATCGGTTCAAAGGCTGTACGGTGCTCAGGGTTTGCCCTGGCCAGCATCAGTTTGATCTGAAAGGTCAGGATGTCGGTCTTTAATCCCGCAGTTTCCATGCTTCTCATAATCAGAAAGCGCGCGGATATCTCGTCGGGACGTTGCCGAAGGCTGGCGATGTGCTCCAGCACTTTGCCCAGCTCCTCTGCAATGGCCTCCGCGCTGGCGGCAATGACATCCCAGAACCCGGAATAAATTTTTGCCCCGTCCGGCGACGCGGCACTGTTCTTCCTCGTATATTCCGCGGTTTCCCTGATCTGCGCAATCAGATTGTTCATATTTCGGATAATTTCGTCTGTAGTTTTTGAATCAGTCATAACTGTCTCCTTCCCTGTTTTTGTGACATAAGTGGATAAATGATATTTCCGGTATTCCCTCGGGGATACGCCCATATGTGCCCGAAAGCTGCGGCTGAAGCCCTCGTGGGAGTCGTAACCGTATTTCAGCGCAATCGAGAGAATGCTTTCATCCGTTTCGGCCAGGTCCGCGGCGGCGAGGGCAAGCCTGCGCCTGCTCACGTAGCCCATGACGCTTTCCCCCATGATTTCCCGGAATATGCGCTGGTAATGGTATCTGGACAGATGGATGCTGTCTGCAAGGCTATCCACAGTCAGCTTCTTTCGGATGTTTTCCTCGATTACCGCGAGAGAACGAAAAACCGGCTCCCTGTTGCTCATGCTGGTACCCCTCCTTTTTATACCGGTCGCTGTAAAGCGCTCTTTGTCTCGAGACAATTACAATATACACCATCTGCTGCCCTTTTTCTTGACGAAATGTGCTGTTTTAAGCATGAGAAGAGGGCGGCTGCACCGTGCAGCCGCCCTTCGCATGAGCAAATCCGATTATTTCGCTGAATATTTGAATTTGGCAGTGGCCTTGTAACTGGCCGTCGTCAAATCCGCGTTCTTGCGCTTAACGCCGGACGCTTTAAGCTTGACCTCAAAATCGCCGTAAGAACCGTAAAAAACGTAAATATCCTTCCTTTTCAGTGTGAAGGTTCCGATGATCCTGCCCATATTGTCCTTAAATACAATCTTCAGGTTTCGCATACTTTTTACGTCCTTCTTTCCGCCGTTCACAACCTTGCATTTCATCCGAAGATTGCCCTGCCAGTCGAAGTACGCCTCACAGACCTGTACCTTGCACCTGTTGTCAAACACTTTTTCTTCCTTAAAACGGTTCGGTACGACATGGACTAAGCAGGAGATCCACTTCAGGCGGCCCGTGTCGTATTCGGTCCTTGCGGTGATTCTGGAATACCCTTCGCGTTTTGCGGTTACGACTCCGTTTTCATCGACAGACGCCACGGCGGGGGTGCCGGACTCCCAGATAATCGGCACTCCCGGCGGGTTCAGTACCTCTAAGGCTGCCTGAAAGCCATTTACAAGCGTCAGGCTGGTTTGGGACATTTTGGAGTTCATGATGGTGGGGCTATCGGAGCCCGCAGGATCACCTGTGCCAATGTCCACAGAGCTGGAAGGGCCGACGTACCGGCCCGAGTGTGCGGTCGTCGAGGGTTCGTTCTTGTAGCTTTCCGAGTATTCCTCGGCCAGCGCCAGAAAGTATGCGCTTGCGGTTTTAAAGGTGACCTGCAGCGTGTATGTCCCCCCTTTGAGCTCCGGGTTCAGCTGACTGAAATACAAGCCCATATTCATATCATACAGCCAGGCGGTATCTGAAAGGCTCCTCTGATAGACCGGGCTGGCGGAGGTGCTCTCCCCGGAAAACACCTTAATTTCAACCGCCACGTTGTAGGGCACGACAAACCGGATACCCAGCCGCATATCCCAGCTCAGCTGGAAACGGTAAATATAGCTTTCGTCCGCCTTCGCCTCGGACTGTTCACTCACATAAAAGGAGCCGCCGAAAACATAAAAGTCGGCGGCATTGCTGTCGGCCCACACAGTCTCCCTGCCGGACAGGGGGCCGATCAGGCACAGGCACAGCGCCAGCACTGCCGCAACGATTCGTTTGAAGGGATTTCCTTTGCTCATATTTTTCCTCCTTATTCTATTTGTGGACATCCGTCTACAGGTCATTTTGTTTCATGATACACGAAAGCGCCCCGGCTGTGAGAGCTTTTTCATGAATCGACCGAAAATGCGCATAAAAGGGAAGGACTCCACTGGCCCTTCGCCTGCTGTAAAACCATTCGCGCAGTTTCGGCGGCCTTCTGCGCCGCAACCGGTTTTGGGAAGGATATTCATGCTATAATTTTATATCATGGTAAAGATAGCGTTTTGCGACGATGATTTGTCTGTGTTAAACGAATTAGGGAAACTTCTGGAGCAGTATCGGGCGGAGCGGGATCGGGAAATCATATACAGAGCCTTCCGAAGCCCGCTGGATTTGCTGGAGGAAACGGAGTCCGGCATGGGACCCGACATTCTGTTTCTGGATGTCATGATTCCGGGCAGTGACGGCATCAGTGTGACAAGGGAGCTCCGTCGATACAACAGTACCGTGAAGGTCATCTTCCTGACATCCTCTCCGGAATACGCGGTGGATTCCTACAAAGTGGGCGCATATTTCTATCAAATGAAGCCCGTCTGCAGGGATGAGCTGTTCAATCTGCTGGATGCCGCGATTGCGGATTGCCGGAGGGAACAGCGAGAGGGCATTGTGGTGCGCTCAAGGAGCGGAATCATACGCATCCCGCTGGAAAGGCTGGAATACTGTGAGGTGATCGGGCGCGAGCTGCAGTTTTGCATGGCGGACGGAAGGACGCACAAGAGCAGCGGAAGTATGGAAAAGCTCTGGGGCGGGCTTTCGCAGAACAGAGCCTTTATAAGGCCGCACCGGTCATTTCTGGTTCATATGAAGTACATACAGAGCATTTCCGGCAAGACCATCACCATGGAAAGTCAGGCCGAAATCCCGATTCCACACGGCAAGTACACGAAAATCAGGGATGAATATCTGTCCTATGCGTTTGAACAAAAGCAGGTGTTCATACAATAATTGTCCAGACGTCCTTTACCGGAACGCTGGGGAAAAAGAAAGGAGACAAACTTATGAACATTACAAGACGTAAAAAAAAGGCGCTGGCGGTCATGCTTATCCTGTCGTTTTTTGCAGCGTCGCTGGCGTCGCATCCGGCACAGGTACAGGCTGCGCCTACCCTGACCATGTATCCGGGCGACGAATTTACGGTATGGGTCGATCCCACTCTCGACCTCAGAGGCAGAAAAATCGAGTCCTCAGACAGTGCTGTCGCAGATGTCTCTGACAAGGATAAAAAATTATCTGATTTTACATCCGTGCTCCACCTGATCGCCAAAAAGCCCGGCAAGGCGACGGTCAGCGCAAAGGTGGTCAACTCAACCCGGATAGCAAAGCTGAATATAGTGGTTGAGAAGCTGGATATGACCGCAGAAATTCTTCCCTTTCAGGACAATGAAAAGCTTGTCCTCTCCGTCAAAAATAATATGAAGCTGTCCTTTCACAAATGCAGCGTGGAAATCAGCTTTAAGGACAAGAAGGGAAAGCTGATCAAAAAGGGAAGCTGGTATGTGTACGCCCCGCTTGCGGGAAAGACGGCATACAACACCATCATTATGTCGAACACACGATTAATTGGACTCACAAAGGAGGAACGTGCGAAGGTTGACCCCTCAAAGTGCACCGCGGAGGTCACGGCCATCGAGCGCTCCTATGACAGGAATGATGTTGTGATGAACAGCAGCAATAAGATCAGGCTGCTGGAGGATGAGCTGGAGACAGAGGAAGATGAGCGCTTTGGCAAGCATCGGTTCCACTGTACACTAAAGAACAAGGCAAAGCAGAATATGTACGTCAATGTCTACATTAAGCTCTATGACTCAAAAAACCGCCTGATCAACATACTTGAGGAGAATCTTTATCAGTTCCGGGGAAAGTCAGAGGAGGATGTGATCCTTGAAATCAGCCGAAAGCAGATCCCCGAATATGACCATTACAAAATCGAGGTGCAGGCGCACTATACCAAAAGCGCCAAAAACAACAGCTCGAACCGCATAAAGCTATAATTATTTAGGGTTTTTCTTGTTTTTCATGTAACTGCAAAAACAAATGATACTGGTTGCCAAAAAAGCAATCGATATTAAGATATTCAAAACCGTTAAAAATCGACCGCCCTGCTGAAAGATTGCGACGATTGTATAACAAACACACAAAAACAAGTAAAAAATAGATAAAAATAAATCTCTTTTGCTGCTTTTCATCGTTATTCTCCTCCAAGCGCAGTTCCCGTCACATACCCGGCAAGCAGCAATGCAATTTCAAAATGGCTTGCATCATGCTGTGTTCCCTTATACAGTCCGTCGTCCCCATTTCGGAACAAATGCTGCGGCGCATCTAACAGATCGCCGCATGTGAGAAACATGTACAAATCCAGGCCCCTGAAATTGCACATTGCCTGTATTGCAGCGCATTCCATCTCCACAGATATGCAGCCATCCGCTTTTCTCTTCTCGAAATTATTGACGGTTTCCCTGTAAAAGGAATCGGTAGTCCACGTCTTCCCTTTCATAAAAGGAATCTTATTTTCTTCCATAAATCTTGCAACGACATCCGCGTTTTTCACAGGAATATAATCGGATGCAGGCGCATAATGGTACGATGTCCCCTCATCCCGATAGGCTTCTGTGGGAATCATGACCTTTCCATGAGCGATCTCTTTGTTCAGACAACCACTGCCCCCGAAAACGATATATTTATCCGTTTTGATCTCCGACAGTGTATCCTCTATCGTCGCCACGCAGGCCGATGCCCCCGCATACGTCTTTAGAAAGGCGAATTTTTTCCCTCCATGGCAAAATTGATAAATTGGCAGATTGCCTGTAACCGCTACCGACTGTCCAATCTGTTCCAGTTTATAATGCTTTTGCACATAGCTTTCAATAATATGTGAAAAAGTGATAATGCACGCGTCAATAACAGGAGCCCCTTCCCTGAGATACGGGTTTATCTTGGATTCTGACTGGTTGTCAAAGCTGTCGGTTATCATTTTGCGCCCTCCTTTTATAATAATAAAAAAGTATACCTTAAATTTTCCACTGAATCAACCAAAATTTTTGTTTCCCCGACTGTGGGAATAGTAACAAACCGATTGATATTTTACGTTATTAATGGTATGTTAGGAAGGCAAAGAAAAGATTTTGCTGGGAGGTTGACGATGCGGATAGCAGTTTGCGACGACGATGATCAGGAGCTTGCCCGTCTCTCAAAGCTGATTGAAGATTATCAGTCATGCCGCGGGGAGCGCTTTGACTGCCGCTATTTTCGGAACGGGACAGATTTTTTGTGCGAGTTTGAAGGCGGCAAATATGATCTCGTTTTTCTGGACGTCCTCATGCCGGGGCCAAACGGCATAGAGACGGCGCAGGAGCTGCGGGAGATAGATAAAAATGTCCGGCTGATTTTTGTATCCTCGTCGCGGGAGTTTGCTCTGGAAAGCTATGCGGTAGAGGCATATCATTACCTGTTAAAGCCGGTGGACTCCGACTCGCTTTTTCCCCTGCTTGACAGATTGCAGGGTGAGCTTTCCGCGAGTCCGGGACAGGGCTTTGTGCTGAAGGATCGCAGGCGGGTGGTTTATATCTCCTTCTCGGAGCTGGAATATGTGGAGGTCATAAATAAAACCGTATCCTTTCATCTGACGGACGGCAGCATCCGCCAGGTAAACGCAGCGCTGGCAGAGGTGGAGGAAACGCTTTTGTCCCGGCCGGAATTTATAAAGACGCACCGCTCCTACCTAGTCAATCTCCGGCATGTCCGAAACATTACCACAAGCTGTGTTGAAACAAAAAACGGGCACGCCATTCCCATCTCGCGGAAGCGGCACAATGCGGTTCAGGATGCCTATCTGCAATTTTTGTTCCAAAACGAGACCCGTATTGCGGAGGCGCCAAAGACAGAGGGCACGCAAAATAAACAATCAGAAGGGCCGTGGCGGATTCTTCTGGTGGACGACGATGCGGCGGACCGCGGTTACTGGGCGGATGTTTTGCGAAGTCACGGCTGCGTGGTCTCCCCGGCGGGAAACGGGGAGGAGGCGTTGGCGCTGGCAAAGGAGAGGCCCTGGGACTGTGTGCTTTTAGATGTAAAGATTCCCGGGGAGGATGGATTTACCCTCTGCGGAAGGCTCCGGCAACACATATCCGCCCCGATTGTCTTCCTGAGCTGCCTCACGGAGCCGGACAAACAGATGCAGGGGTTTTCCGTTGGCGGCATCGACTACATCACAAAGGATACGCCGGCAGAGCTGTTCTGGACAAAGCTGCAGACGCGGATTCGGCTCGCGGCGTCCGACCGCACCCAGCTCAGCTTCGGTCCGCTTCTTTTGGATTTATCGGGGCACAAGGCGTCTGTGGACGGGAAAGAACTGCAGCTTGCGCCAATCGAATTTGATCTGCTCTGTCAGCTCTCAGAGCACGCGGATCACGTGTTCACGCCCGAGGAAATTTTCGACAGCCTCTGGGGCGGGCAGTTATGGGACGGTGGTCAGACCGTGCAGGTACATATGTCCAGGCTCAGAAGAAAGCTGGAAAAGGCGTGGGGCGCACACCGTTTTATCGAGACTGTCTGGGGACAGGGCTACCGATTTGTCCCGCCGAAACTCTAACCTTGCGCAAAGAGGAGAATTTGCCCGTGAAACAGGAGAAGCTTTGGTGGCCGCCGTTTGCTGTTTTGATGGCGTTTGCCGCTTTTTTGACAGCGGCTTTTTTTATGGACAACAAATATCAGACGCCGCCGCCCTACGGCAAATCCGGCATAATCGAAATCTGCGAGGGCGATCTGCGGCGAAATTGCCCCATCTATCTGATCGACGGCTGGCTGCTCTCGGACGCCCGCGTTTCGGATAAGCCGACATACATCGGAGAATACTCCAGCCTGCAGCGGGAGGATCTGCAAAGACCGCCCCACGGACGAGCGCGCTACCGGCTGACCCTGCGCTATACGGGCGCGCCGGAAATTGTTTCGATCGACTTTCCGCAGCTTGCCCTGTCCTATGTGATTTCTGTGGATGGTGTGGCGCTGGATGCGGGAAAAGGCAATGGACGGGTCACGTTTCTTTTGACAGAGGGCGACCATGCGCTGGAGGTGGAGACCTCCTCCCGGCTTGGCTATTACAGCGGAATGTATTTCCCGTCCGCGCTGGGGACGGCCGGAACGCTGGAGCGGGTGAACCGCGTACAGAGCTTTGTCTATGCGCTGGCGTTTCTTCTTCCTCTGGCGCTGGCAGCCTTCACGCTCTTTCTGTGGCGGACGGGAGGGCAAATCAGCCGATGGTTCGGCAGGCTTTGCTGCTTTTATTCCCTCTACATGCTCCGATATTTTGTGTTTAATTTTTCCCTGGCGATTCAGGAATACTGGTTTATCGCACAGAGTCTTGCCCTGTACGGCATGTGCTTTTGCGTAGTTCAGCTCACGGTCCTGGCCTCCGGCGCCCAGGACAGCAAAGCCTGGCGGTGGATGCGGCGGGCTCTGTCTGCTCTCCCCGCCGCGCTTCTTTTGCTGAGCCTGCTCATCCCGGCGATTCCATGGGCGGTGTTTGTGCATGGCAGGCTGACAGATCTCTACTATGTGATTACATTTTGCGCGTCTGTATTTTTTGCCGCGGGGAACCTCCCCCAAAGCTGGGAAAGCCGCTGCACGCGCTCCGGATGCGCGGTGTTCGGCGCAGGGCTGACAGCCAACCTCTTTTTCTCCAATCAGTTCGAGCCAATCCGCTTTTTGTGGCAGTTTGAGTGGTGCGGTCTTTTTCTGGTGCTATTGTTCTCCGCAATGATGATCGCGCGCAGCCGCCGCGTCCTGCGTGAGAACGACGCGCTCACAAACCGTCTGGAGGAGCTGGTGGCGAAGCGGACGGAGGAGGTCACGCAGCTCTTAAAAGAGCGCAAGGCCTTTTTCTCGGATATGGCCCACGATCTGAAGGCACCTGTGTTCGCGACACAATCCTTTATCGAGGCAATTCGCAAAAGCGGTGTGGGAGTGGATCTGGAGCTGCGGGGATATCTCGACCAGGCGGAGGCAAAGCAGCGGGAAATGGCGCGCCGCCTGCAGGGACTTTCCGCAATCAATGAGTTGGACCGGATTGAGGGGGAGCCAGAGCTGATCTCTGTGCAGGAGCTGCTCTCAGAGATAAGCGCAGCCTACCGCGGAGAGGCGGAGGTTCGATCTGTGTATCTGATTGTCCAGCCGCCGGAGCGCGATGCATTTCTGCTGGCCCAGCGGGAAAAGCTGGACATTCTCTTTGAGAATCTGATCTACAACGCGCTTCGCGCGACGCTGCCCGGCGGGCGCATCACAATCTATGCGCAGACCGCGGACCGGATTACACTTGTGGTAGCGGACAGCGGCTGCGGCATCCCGAAGAAAGAGCTGCCTCTCATTTTCCGCCGGTTTTTTGTGGGAGAAAACAACCGGGCAGGGGGCACGGGGCTTGGGCTGTATATCGTGCACAGCATCGTCTCCGAAATGGGGGGAACCATATCCGTGGAATCCACTGTGGGAGAGGGAACCCGCTTTCTTATGGACTTCCCAAAGGCAGACGGATCATGCTTATAGGTGCAATATCGTCTGAATACTCTTTATTGCTCTTCCAAAAAAACGGGCCATTGCCGCCCTGCCGAAAATCAGGGCACAGATGACTGCGGCAAAGATGCCAAAAACTGCGATGCCTAGTACAGGCAGCGCGGGCTGTTTTTTTGCTGCACTGCCGCCGAACTGTCGCGGCAGATTCGGGCGCTGCCCGGTTCTGCTGGCATCCGCAATTTGCTGCGGATCGCCCGCGACTTCCCCGCTGACTTCCCCCGCCTCCTGCGAGCCCTCCGGCTTTTGACTGCTGCCTGCCCCCGCCTGCTGAGAACTGTCCGAAATTGATGTATCCCCGTTTCCGTCGCTGATTCCTTCCGAGGGATTTGTAATGTCGTCAGGCTGTTGCGGCAGATTTGGGCGCTGTCCCTCATCGGTGCTGTCGCCCTGGTTGTCCGATCCGGCGTTGCCCTCGTTTCCACTGGCGCCGCTGCCGATGGCGGGCAATTGCAGAGGAGGTTCATAGCTGCTGGGCCATGGGAGAACAAGCTGCTTCCCGTCGTAGACTCCGCCCTCGATTTTTATCCCGACAAAGAATGGGACGGGAGTGTCCCCGGCGGCTTCCGCTGCCAGATAGGAGCGCAGGGGTTCCTCCTCCCCAGTGAGAATTGCCGCATAGCCGCTGCCTGCAGTGGCTGGCTGGGCATCAACTGCCTCCAGAAGCGATACTCCCTGGATTTCGATCCATGCGGTTTCACCCTCCCGGAGGGTGTACGCACGGATGGCGGTCGCTCCGGTAGGTTTCTTGTCAAAGGCCATTTTCAGCGCACCCCGGTCAATGGCAAGAGCGCCGGACGGTGATTCCCCGGCGGAGACGACGTTTAAGATGAGCCGAACCTTACCGGTCGCCCACCGGGACTCTGTGATCGGGAGCGGCTCATCCGTTCGGTAGACCCCGAGGGGAGTATCAAGCAGTGTTCCGGCTGGTACCGCAACCGGCCAGACGGCGTCCTCAACCGTCACGCTCTCACCGGCAGTAAGCCCGGAGAGGGCAAGCGGTTTCCAGTCCACGGGGCACGCAATGTCACAAAGCCCGTTTCCGACCTGCACACATACGGGAATTGTGTCCGGCAGGGCGGCTGCAATCTCCTCCGCCGTGAAAGTGTCCGGCACGGTTAGCTGGTATTTGCCATAGGAACCGGAGGGGCCGAACACGCGCATGGAGGAGGAAAATCCGACATTGAGGCTAAGCCCGTCCGGAATCGGCTGGGGCTCGCTGCTTCGCTCAACGAGAACCGCCTCCGTCTCGCAGACTGCCCCGCTCTCTCCTGCTATGCGCAGCTTTATGTAAAAGCGGTCCAGCTCTCCCGACAGATAGTCGCGCAGAGGCGCGTCGTTGCTCTGAAGGCAGATCTGTTTCGTCCGGATCGCGCTCCCGCTTGTGACAGAGAGCTCGATGGGACCGGGCATATTCCATTCTCTGTGGTAGACTTCGTAATTCGTCCCGTCCAGCGAGTAGAGATTTTGAATGCCGCAGGTATCGTCGGGCAGGCCCGTCACTTCCCCGTACACAACATATCCCTGCGGGTCAAGGTCAATATACGCATGAAAGGAAAGCGATTCATGGATGCTTTGCTCTGTGGTCTCCATCCCGGCTTCCGGCTCAGAAGCTGCCGCGGTCACCGACAGATTGCCTGTCAGCACAAGTATTGCGGCGAGAGTGGAAAGCATCTGCCACAGTTTCATATGTCGTAAACTCATAGTTTTGTCCCCCTGAATCATACTATAAAAGGCTCTGACCGGCTTGTCAAGGAAAGTCTCCAAATCTATAGAATGCTCTGAAGTTTTAAATCTTGCTGGATTTTGCTTATTGTGATATACTCTTAAAAGCTTAATTTACGGAGGGTATGTACTAATTATGAATGAATTAGCTGATTTATTATTTCCACATATACTCACAACCAGGGATGATATGGAAAAGAGATATCCAAAACGTGAGTTGCCGCAGGGAGCAAATGTAACGCGTATCGGGCCGAGCCCAACGGGCTTTGTCCATCTGGGAAATCTTTACAATGCAATTATAGCCGAACGGCTTGCGCATCAGTCAGAAGGTGTGTTTTATCTTCGCATAGAGGACACGGACAGTAAAAGAGAGGTTCCCGGCGCCATTTCTATTATTATTAATACCATGGCCTATTTTGGTGTGAATTTTGATGAGGGCGCGGTTGTCGACGGAGACAATGGGGCATACGGACCGTACAGACAGCAGCAAAGAAAAGAAGTTTATCAGACCTTTGCGAAATGGCTGGTTCAACAGGACAAGGCATATCCGTGCTTTTTGTCGGAGGAGGAAGTAAATTCTATCCGGGAAGAGCAGAACCGGAATAAAGAGGAGATTGGAATTTACGGAACATATGCTGAAAAGAATCGGAACCTTACGATTGCAGAGATTAAAGAAAAAATGGATCGCGGCGAGAAATGGGTATTACGGTTTAAGGGCAGCTTGAACTCTGACTGCATCGCGGTTGATGACGCGATCAGAGGACGGCTTGAAATGCCGAGAGACTTTCACGATTTTATTATATTGAAGAGTGACGGTATCCCGACCTATCACTTTGCCCATGTGATTGATGATCATCTGATGCGTTCTACACATGTAATCAGAGGGGAAGAGTGGATACCCTCACTGCCAATTCACATTGAGCTTTTTCACGCGTTTGGCTGGGAACATCCTATTTACTGCCACACGGCAACCTTAATGAAAATTGAGGGTAATAGTAAAAGAAAGCTTTCCAAGAGAAAGGACCCTGAACTGGCACTTTCTTATTATCAGGAGGAGGGAATCTCACAGGACGCTGTGTGGGAATTTCTCCTGACAATCCTTAACTCCAATTATGAAGAGTGGAGAATTGCAAATCCGGCTAGTGATTACAGGGATTTTCCATATACGCTCGAAAAAATGTCAACGTCAGGTGCGCTCGTCGATCTCGACAAACTAAGGGATGTCTCCAAAAATGTCATCAGCCGGATGACAGCAGAAGATGTTTACCGGAAATGGTACAACTGGTGCTGCAGATACCATGAGGAATATGCCGCGCTTCTCGAAAAATACAGAGACCGAACCATCGCCGCGCTTCAGGTTGGCCGCGGAGGAGAAAAACCGAGAAGGGATATCGAAACCTGGAAACAGGCCTGCGAATTCATGAGCTTTTATTATGATGAAACATTTGAGATTGTCGATGCAATGCCTGAGGAATGTGATGAGGCCCTGATTCACAGCTTTTTCCAGCGATATCTTGAGGTTTTTGATTACGGAGACGACTCTGCAGTATGGTTTGACAAGGTTAAACAGCTCACGGAAGAATTTGGCTTTGCTGTAAAGCCAAAGGATTATAAGAAAAATCCTGACGCATACAAAGGCAGCATCGTCCATATCACGAATATGCTCCGCGTGGCGCTCACCGGGCGTTCCAACGCGCCGGACATCTGGGATGTCACGCATGTGCTGGGGGAGGCGACGGTGAAGGAGCGTCTCTCCAGATGGTGTACCAAACCCTCAACAGAACAGAAGGTTTGAAATAATAGGGAAACGCTGATTAAAACGTTTCCCTGAATTTCCGACATATACCTGCCCACCGCACCCCCACATGGCTATAGATGCCCTACCATGTCAGCAGTTCCTCATGAGTTTCCTGATGCGTTTCTGCTCCATGACATGAATCCGGCATCTCTGACTGTGGAAAGGCGGTGGGATATACTTTATATATGAGCTTTCACCTTTATCCCGACAAGTAAACCAATTATTTACGAAAATAATAAACATCCCAATGCCATATATTTGCCTTCGATGGCATGCGGATCACGTTTCATAATTGCCCGCACACGCAGACGCAGCGTCAGCAAATCCGATTCGTTGATCTCATGCTTCCACTCATGCCGGTAATCCATCTCTCATCCCTCCTTGTGCTAATGAAATGGAATCTTGAATGATCTCCCGAATGGTCTGCATAGATAAATCGACAGAGGCAATTTCATCGGCGCAGCGTTTCAGCTCATCCCGGATCATTTTCTCGTTTGGAACCTCTTTTTTATACTTCATCTGATGTTCCAATGTCGCCCAGAAGTCCGTGGCAATGGTGCGTATCTGTATCTCCGCCAACGTCCCGGACGGGAGCGACTTCAACAAAATGTGAAAGCTCCGATATCCATTCGGTTTCGGATAGGAATAGTAGTCCTTTTCCTGAACAATCTCAATCTCCGACTGCTCCTCCAACCATCGAACCAGATGGTACACATCCGCTGCAAACGCACATATTACCCTTATTCCCACCAGATCAAACAGATTGTCCAACGCAGTGCTCACATTGACATCAAAACCGCGGATTCTGCATTTCCGCAGAACGCTTTCCGGCGACTTGATCCTTGAGCTGAAATATATGATCGGCTTTAGCTGACCGCTTTGGCAAAACGTCTCAAAGTATTTCTGTATCATATCAATAAGCTGCGTTTCCGTTTGCTTTAGCTCCGTCAATGCCGCGCCATAGAATTCCTCATACGTCAAAACGGCTCACCTCCTTAACTTATTATTTACTCCCATTATAAGAAGGAAAGCTTAACTCAACTT